>DASPXY010000325.1:0-9189 GCA_035637055.1 Gemmataceae bacterium
ATCGCACGCCGATGCTACCAAGGCGCTGGCGCGGCTGGCGATCTTCTCTGCCGAGGACGACATCCGCCAGGCAAGCCTCGACGCCCTCAAGGTGAGACGCGAACGCGACTACACCGACATCATCGTCCAGGGACTGCGTTATCCCCTCCCTATTGTCGCCAAACGAGCCAGCGAAGCCCTGGTCAAGTTGGACCGCACCGACCTCCTGGCACAACTGGTCGATTTGCTCGACGAAGCCGACCCGCGCGCTCCGATCACGAAGAAGGTGCAGGGGAAGGAGACGCAGGTGGTGCGTGAACTCGTGCGAGTGAACCATCACCGCAACTGCGTGCTCTGCCACGCTCCTGCGGGCGCTGGCGTCGGCTCGGAGGTCTTTACCGCTGCCGTGCCGATGCCCGACGGGCCCCTAACGCCCTCCTTCGGCGGCTACGGCAGCGCTCCCCCTGAAGTGCATGTGCGACTCGATGTCACCTATTTGCGGCAGGATTTCTCGCTGCTGCAATCGGTGGGCGACGCTCAGCCCTGGCCCGAGATGCAACGCTTCGACTTCTTCGTCCGCACCCGTGAGTTGACCGACGGCGAGGCCGAGACCTTCCGGGCCAGGTTGACGAAGAAGGGAGCAGGCTTCGTCACTCCGTATCAGCGGGCGGTCCTGTTCGCCCTGCGCGAGTTGAGCGGCAAGGACACCGCTCCCACCGCGGAGGCGTGGCGTCAGCTCCTCGGTCTGCAATCAACTCGCCGTCCCTCCGGCACCCTCTCGGTGATGGTCAATCGTGACCAGCGGTGAGGCGAGCCCCAGACAGTTTCCACGGCGGTTCGCTCTTCACTACGGAGAAGCGAACCGCTTTGTTGCTGGTCGTGGCGGCAGGTTCGGTCTTGCGTCGCCAGCGGCTATTTGAGTCTAATGTCAGGCTAAGGAAGAACAGGCGAGCCAGCCAGGCAGAGCCCTGCTGGCTCCGGATCGCCCCACTCTCATCTGGAGGGACACGCTCATGGCCGACAAGGTCCGTCACAACAAGTCCATGCGCCGCTCGGCAGACCGGTCGAGCACGCCGCTGTTCGCGGCTGCCGTGCTGCTCCTGGGCATCGTGGGGAGTATGCCTGGCGACAACGCCACCGCTCAAAACCCCACGTTGCCGCCGCCGGCACCGATTGCGGCGACACCGGGCTCCGGACCGGGGGCAGGCTCTCCCTTGCCCCCTGGACTCCAACCCACCCTCCCTGGTGGACCCCAACCCACGCCCCCTCCGCCCTTTAATGGACTCCAACCCCCGCCACCACCGCCGGTTCTCAATCCACCGCCGGGCTTTGTGCCTGCAATCCCGCCCCCGGTGTCGCTCCAGTTCACGATCGATCCCAAGACGCCGCTGAAGGATCTGCTGCCCACACCGCCGAAAGCCACTCCTGCCCGCGGACCGCTGCTGAGTGACGACCTCAGCCAGGTGCCGGAGGTGGCGTTCCAGGCACCCTTGGCGAAGGACGGAACAGCGCTGCGGACGACGGCACATCAGATGGCGAAGATCAATCACCTTAATAGCAAGAAACATGACGCCTTCATGGAGGCTCTCCTGGGGGAACGTCCTGACCTGAGCGGTCTGCCAGTGGCGATGGGCGATGCTTGCCGCACCAAGGGCGAGCAGGCTCGTCAGTTCAACCTCGCCGTCAACACTGTCCGCCAGGCCCTGCAGAACGGGAGCCAAGTGTTTGAAGGAAAGAGTGGGCGCCTGATCCGCACGACTTCGGACCCGGCGACGTTCTGGGAGCGCTATCAGAAGGCATGCGCCGAGGAGGACAAGGCGGCTCCCCGGAGCGACCGGGTCCGCGCCGAGTGTGTGACCCGCGCCCGCATCGCTGCCCTGATGCAGATGCTTGCGCCCGAGACGCCCGCGCTGCGCCTGGGGTTGGCCAAGTATCTCAGTGGGGTGGCCCACGCCGACGCCACGAAGGCGCTGGCACGGTTGGCCATCTTCTCTGCCGAGGACGACATTCGCCAGGCAGCCCTCGACGCCCTCAAGGTGAGGCGCGAACGCGACTACACCGACATCATCCTCCAGGGACTGCGTTATCCCCTCCCCATTGTCGCCAAACGAGCCAGCGAAGCCCTGGTCAAGTTGGACCGCACCGACCTCTTGGCACAGTTGGTGGACCTGCTCGACGAGGCCGACCCGCGCGCTCCCATCACCAAGCAAGTGAAGGGCAAAGAAACACAGATGGTGCGCGAGTTGGTACGTGTCAACCACCATCGCAACTGTCTGCTCTGCCACGCTCCTGCAGGGAGTGCCGTCGGCTCGGAGGTCTTCACCGCTGCCATGCCCATGCCCGATGGTCCGCTGATGCCCCCTTCGGGTGGCTACGGCAGCGCCCCTCCTGAAGTGCATGTACGCCTCGATGTCACCTATTTGCGCCAGGATTTCTCGCTGCTGCAATCGGTCAGCGAGGCGCAGCCCTGGCCCGAGATGCAACGCTTCGACTTCTTCGTCCGCACCCGTGAGTTGACCGACGACGAGGCCGAGACCTTCCGGGCCAGGTTGACGAAGAAGGGAGCAGGCTTCGTCACTCCGTATCAGCGGGCGGTCCTGTTCGCCCTGCGCGAGTTGAGCGGCAAGGACACTGCTCCCACAGCCGAAGCCTGGCGTCAACTCCTCGGTTTGCAGTCCGCACGGCGGCCCTCGACGACCCTCTCTGTCATGGCCGACCGCGTCCGGAACTAAAACAAAAGCGGGTCAGAACTCGAGAGTCAGTGAGGGAATCCGCTCTCCCCTCGCTGGCGCTCGGGCTCTGACCCGCCGTGGTGGGTGACACGCACGTGAGCGCGTCACCCACCGCATTTCACTTCAACAGCCTCGACGGCCCTGCGGCTATTTCCGCTGGGCTACCTCCTGACGCAACACCTCAACAGCCCGTTCCAGTTGGGCGTCGCGGTTACGGAAGAAGTCCTCCGGCGTGTTGTCAACGTACACGTCCGGCGGCACCCCGTTGTTCTCCAGGTTGATGCCTCTCAGGTTCCACAGCCCCGTACTCGGCGTGCGGATCACCGAACCGTCCATCAACTGGTACGCCCCAGTGCCGATCACCGCCCCGTAGGTCGTCACTCCAACCACTTTACCTAGCTTCAATGTCTTGAAGCCGTCGGGGAATACCTCCGCATCGGATGTGGAACGCTCGTTCGCCATCACGACCATCGGCCCGAAGAAGCCGCGCAGCGGCCGCGTCACCTTGATCGAGTTGCGCAGCCGCGTCTCCTGATACTGCCGCTGTCCCAGAATCTGCAGCAGTTCCTGGTCGATGCTGCCTCCCGGGTTGAAACGCTGGTCGATCACCAGCGCATCCTTGTTGTGCAGCTGAGCCAGGTCGCGCTCGAACTGCCTCAGCGACGGCTCGTTCATCTGACGAATGTGCAGATACCCGAACTTCCCGCCCGACAGCCGCTCCACCGTCGCCCGGCGATCCTCGACCCACTTCTCGTACTGCAATGTGGCGTACTGCAGGCTGCTCACCGGCGTCACCTTCGTCTTCCATGCACCTTGCGGAGCGGGTTTGTCGTTGACAGTGAACTCCAGCCGGCCCGCAGGGGCGTTGGTGTAATGCTGCCAGTAGTTGTCGCCCGCCTTGAGCGCATGGCCGTCCACGGCGACGATGTAATCGCCGACGCTCAGCTTGACGTAATCCTTGTCGGCCGGGCCTTTGCGATAGATGTGAGTCACCTTGTAATAGCCGCTCTTGTCGGCCTGCAGCTCGAAGCCGGGGAAGCGCGTCGCGGCCGGCGTCCCCTCACGACTGGCGAAGCCGCCGCTAATGCCCGTGTGCGAGGCGTTCAGCTCGCCGATCATCTGGTTGATGACGCTGTGCAGCTCCTCCTGATCGCCGACGTGGGCCAGCAGCGGCTGATAAACGCTCTTCATTTTCGCCCAATCGACACCGTGCATGTCCTCTGCATAGAAGCGCTGCTTCATCACGAACCAGCTCTCGTTGAAGACCTGCCGGTACTGAGCGCGCCGGTCGATCTCCACCCGCGCCGCGAAGGTGACGCGCCGACCTGGCGTTGGTGCCGCGGCCCCCGGCGTGGTGGCGCCGAGCGTCACGGCGTAGATGCCGTTGCCCTGCTGGTAATAGAGCGTGCGGCTGTCCTTCGTGAGCTGCAGCGAACTGAACCCGCCGAAGCCGCCGCGGCCACGAGTCGCCGCATCGTCCGGCGTCACCTGGGCCGCCTGGGCGATGCGCGTTACCTTGTCGCCGTCGATGCCCGCCGCCCAGAGCGACTGCACGGGGCGGCCGCCCTCGATGCCAGTGGTCGCGAAGAACACCAGGCGACCGTCCGGGGAGAGCGTCATCGCGGTGATGCTGTCGCCGGTGCGCGTCAGTTGCCGTGCCCGCCGTCCGATGCGATCAAAGTCGATCTTGACCTCGACCTTGCCGGCGCCGATCACCGGCTTGCCGTTCGGGCCGATGGCGATGGTCGGGATCTTCGGCACATTCTTCTGGGCGTCTTCCTCGCTATCGACGCTCTTGTCGGCGGGGTCGGTCGTCTCGCGCTGGAGCGCGATGCTGTAGATCTGGGCGGTGGACTGCCCACGCTGACCGATGTTGCCCACGTCCGTGCCGGCGAGATATACGATCCGCTTGCTGTCGGCGGTCCACAGGGCGTGAGTATCGCTGTAGCTATCCGGGGCGGTGATGCGCCGCTCAATGCCGCCCTCGGCGGGGATGACGTACACGTGCGGCAGCAGGGTCGCGTTGGCCTTGGTGAAGGAGATCCACTTGCTGTCGGGCGACCACTGCGGGTTGCCGATGGCCGGCTCGCCGAAGCCCGCCACGCCGCTCGACGCCAGCACCGTCGTTTTGCCCGTTTCGAGATCGACCCGGGTGAGCTTGTTGTCGGTGCCGGTGTACAGGAGCGCTTTCGAGTCGGGCGACCAGCGCAGCTGGCCCCGTTGCGAATCGCCGGTGGAGAGTTGCTTCATCTGGCCGCCGCGTTCGTCGCAGATCCAGACCTCGTCGCGGCCGGTCTTATCGCCGATGAACGCGAGCCACTTCCCATCGGGCGACCACTGCGGCTGTACCTCGCGGATCTGCGGGGTCTGCGTCACGCGGCGAATGTCGCCTTTTTCGGTCGCGATGGTGAACAACTCGCCGCGCACCGAGACCGCCGCCCGCTTACCCGAGGGCGACAGGTGATAACTGTCCGCCTCGTTGTTGAGGACGACCGTGTCGTGGTTGTTCTCCTGATCGTCGCTGTTGATGTTGATCTTGATCTCCGTGCTCTTGCCGGTGGCGACATTGAGTTTCCACAGGCCGAAATCCTGCTCGTAGACGATGGTCTTGCCGTCGGCGGACAGCGACGGCCAGAACAGGTTGCCGCTCTTGTGGAAGGTGACCTGCACCGGCTCGCCGCCTTCCTCGTTGACTTTCCAGATATTGTTCGTCGATTTCATGACCTCGGGGGTGCCGGACTTCGCCTTGACGCCGCGGTCGCTGACGAAGTAGATCGAGCCGCCCTCGCCGTACATCGGCCAGAAGTTATTGGCCTTTTCCTCGTCGGGCAGCTTGTCATCGACGATGCGGCGGAAGGTATTGTTGGTGAAGTCGGCGACCCAGAGGTCGGCGGCGTAACTGCCGCGGTAGTGCTTGCGCCACCAGACGGCCGGGTGGCGATTGAAGGCGAGCTTCTTGCCGTCGGGCGAGTAGCTGCCCCAGGAGCCCCAATCGGTCAGGACGGGCTGCTCCAGGCCGCCGCTGATCGGCACTTCGTAGAGGTTCGGAATGCCGGGGTAGAGCTGGCCGCGCGCCGACGAGAAGACGACGCGCTTCGAGTCGCGCGTCCAGCCGACGACCGTATCGGCGGCGCTGTGGTAGGTGAGGCGTTTGGCCTTGCCGCCTTCCGCCGGCATGACGAAGACGTCGTGATTGCCGTAGCGGTCACTGGAGAAGGCGATCCATTTGCCGTCGGGCGAGAAGCGCGGGTGGACGTCGCGGGCACGATGGACGGTGAGCCGGTGCGGGGTCGAGCCGTCCTCGTTGACGCTCCAGAGGTCGCCGAGGTAGCTGAAAACGACCTTACCGTTGTGGTAGTCGGGATGCCGCGCGAGTTTGACCTCGGCGGCTCCGGCGTGTGCGGCGAAGAGGAAAACGAGGCTCGCGGCGACGCCCATCCGGGGCATCGTCCGACAGGGGGGCTTGCGGTTCATAAGCGACTCACATGCTCCACAGAGAGGAAAAGACAGGTCGTCCGATAGGGACAGATGATACTGGCGAGCGCGGCGCTCTGCAAGCAGCAACAGGAATCCGCGCCGCCGGCCCATTCGTTCGTGATCTGTCTCGACCGGGGCCGCAAGAACGCCTTTGTTGGCTGCCTGCCTGGCGGTATGATGAAGAGTCGGCAAATTGGATTGCATTGCATTGCACGCCGACACCCGTAGGCTTCGCCCCTGCGCTGAGTGTGCGCGCATCCCTCAGCGTCACAGGCAGACCACCACCGGGCTCTGAAGGGGAAAGGAGACGCTGTTGTGGCGCGGTCTCCTGATCAGGCCACAACAGGTTGTCCCCGAAGCCGGGGAAACCTTGTTGCGAACCTGGGGAGACAAACTAGCGTCTCTCCTACAATGACTCGCTGCGTAGTACCGACCGGAGCCTCCAATGGGCAAGAGCAAAGAGAAACATCTTCTCAACCACCTTCAGAATCCCGCATATCGTGACGAGCGAGACCGTATCGTTTTCCCGGGCGACGACGACAACCGCCTGCGTCCGACGTACGTCGTGGATTCAGGTGATTGGCGCGATGTCACCCGGATCATTGCCGCTTCGGCCAGGCTTCGGACTGCATGGTTTCCTGACGCCAACGTGGCGATCCTCGATGAGACCGCACCTGTCTGGGACGCACTGCGAATGGCTGCACTCGGATCTAGCGTCGAGTCGACGGTCGTCACCGGCGTTCTCCGACAGGAATGGCTGGAGAACCCACGCCGCAACAAGGACCGCGCTGAGGCAATTCTCGCGGCACTTGCGAACAGAACGTGGGCGCGAAGATTCGGCCTGGAAGACAGTTCACCGATCCTTCCGGCAGTCCTCGGGTATGTGCGCCTACTCGGACTGAGACGATACCTGGCTCTTCCGACTTCGGACGGGCTGACAATGATCGGCACGGATCCTGAGAAAAAGTCCGAGACGATGAACACCATCGGCAACGAGGTCGGGCATCGCGCTCAGCGGTTAGCCCAGAAAGGTCGCCGCGACTTCGAGAAAGACGGAGAGGTCAACATCAATGACGAGTTGCACTGCCTGATCGCGATTTGCCATTCGCTCCTAACAGGGCGAGAATCGGTGATCCTGACCGCCGACGAGGATTTCATCGAGATTCTCGAGAAGGCTCAGTGGTTCTTCGACACGCATTACCGTGCCTACCTTGCCGCCAAATTGGTCAAAGCCGAAGAATTCGGGAAGCCGGCGAGGGTGCTGGAGAATACGCGCGGCTATTTCGACGGGCCGCTGACGCTGTACCGTCGGCATACACGCCAGCTTCGGGAGGTGCTTCCGAACCTTCGTCGGACGATTCCAGTCAGTGTTATCTACGTTGCGCCGGACAAAATGATCCACAAGCTCGGCTTCCCGTTCGAGCGCGAAATGCTCGAGATGCTAGAGATGCGGTCCAAGACCCGCGGCCGTTGCACCGATCTCTTCGGCGAGGAAAACATCCACGTCGATCTTGGACCACTCAAGGCTGGCCTCGACGGGCTGTATCTAGGCATTGGCCGTGATGCCGGCGACTGGACGGAGACTAACAATACGAAGACCTTCCTGTCCCGGCTCGACACGGAACACGCAATCAGCTGCCGAGAACGAGTTGCGACGTAACCAGGGTGTCTCCCTGTGGCGCATTGACTCTGACCCGGCGGCATTGAGTTGGCTGCCGTTGGATGATGCCGAGGTATCCGAGCAACCTTTGGGTCTTCCGTTGTTAAGTGCAAGCGGGGGCGAACACCACGCGGAAGGCAGCCCCCGCTTGCACTTAACAACGGAAGACCCCACATTTGTCTTTCTGTCGATGCAGAATTGCCTGAGAACATAAATGCCCTTGATTAACACACCTTGTTCTCTACCCCCGGAGTCTTGTTTCAGTTCTTCGATGCGTCGCTCAAAATTGGCGCGGCTCAAAATTCGCACGTCGTCCTTGCCAATACGCCCATCCCCGTTCGGCGGTTGTACAGATTCAAGAACCTCCAGAAAGAGTGACAAGCAATCTCTTGGTACACCGCCTCCCGCAAGAACGAGCCGCTCAAAACCTGTTCCCTTGAAAAGACCTTCAATTTCATCCGGCTGGATGACAGCCTGCCGACCAAATTCGAGAAGAATCTTCTTGTTTTGCTCTACGGTTTTCTTGAAATTCGAGAATGTAAAATCGACGTTGATGGGTTGGTAGTCATGGCGTTCTTGCGCTCCGATAGGTTGACCTTTCCGGTCTGCATACAGCGTACTTGCGTGACGGAGAGTTGCCACCTTGAAGTAGAGTGGGAGATCCTTGCATAGGCGATGGATATAGTCCATGACTAACGGTTGGTCAATTCGGGCCAAATCGTAGAAATCGGGTGGTGGGTCGGCAATGTTGCCACGAACGTAAAGCCTTCTGCCGCAAGGATCGCCGAAGAGCGCCGAAATGTCGGCGCTGAGCAGCAAGTCCGATTGCCCGTTGAGGTTGCGGCGTTGTCGGCAACATTGCCGACCCACCACCAGAAATCGTCTATTTGGAGAAAAACGGCTTGGACAGCTTTGGACAAGTTGAAAAACTCGCGGACTTGTTGCTTCAGCTTGGGAAGCCATGTATCTAGTTCTCGAATCTTGTCTTCGTTGACCTTGTACCGCTCTTCCGTTTCCTTCTTCCATACGGCGCCAAGCTCTTCAGATGCTTTAACACTGATCCCGGAATGTTCAAGAGCAATTTCTCCCTTTTGGGAGTCTCTGGTCTCGGCTGCTCGGGACTCGCGAACGTCCTTTTCTTGTTCATCGGCTCGGGCCTGCAGGTCACGCAGCTGTTTTCTAATTCTACTATGCGAGATAATTCTAGCCGGCAGCAGAGGGCGTGGCTATGGAACTGGGCAACAATAAATTGAACGGATGGCATCGCATTTGCCCATTGTTGATTGTATGAGCCGAACCACCGTGCTGGAAACTGTGCGGCGCAAGTTTGCCTTGCTGCGT
>DASPXY010000326.1:0-5752 GCA_035637055.1 Gemmataceae bacterium
CTGGGACCGTCCGGTCTTCCAGTCGCTCGACCGCCAGGCGCCAGCGGCGCTTGTGGATCGGCCGAAGGGAGGCACGGCGGTCTCCACGGACGGCGCCCGAGAGGAGGTTCAGCCACTTTCGCCACGCAGTGAACAGCAACATGGGTGCATCCTCGTTGGTTGATGAGAGGCGGCGCTGGCGCCTCCCGGTGACATTTTCGGTGTTTTCGACGCCCCCAGGCCTGCGACGGCACGCAGCCTGAGCGCACGTACGAACCATCCGCCTCGATCGGGCAGACTCCAACGGGGCGAACGTGAGGAGGGCTTTTCCGGGAGCGAGATCCCCAGCAGCGTACCTGATCCTACGTCGTCACCCCGAAACTTCGTTGATCGGGGAGTTGTTCAGAGTAAGCGGCGGAAGGGCCGATGGCAAGGGTCAACCTTTCCATCCACCGCTTTCCACGCCAATTACCCATATTACCCATTCTCGGGTGAGGCAAGTCTCGAAAGTCGCAATTACGAAGACAGAAGAGGTACGGTCGGCTCCGCCGGTACACACTGCGCGTCATTGGGGCAGCGAGTTCGTCCAGATTTGGTTCCAGCTGGGCAGGTGAGTTTTGCCCGCCGGCCAGGGCACGTCCTATTAAGGCGTCGTGCGTTCCGGATTGCAAGGGAAAAATTTGACCAGTTTGCCCCGTTTCTCTCGCGCCTGGTGTTCGTCAACTCCTGCCGCCAGGTCTGAGTTGCCCGGCACAGGGAGCCGAGTTTGCCACAACGGCTCGATGCGCGTCCGAATCTCTACTTTACCGACCTTGAACTACTGCGCGCAGGAGCTGCCGAACCTTCTCGCGGTACAGGGTGGGATTGTGTCCGCGGAGCGAATGGTGACCCGCTCCCTCGAAGAACACGAGCCGGCCGTGCGACGCGACGCGCTCGTGCAGGTCGCGGGCTTCCTCGGGAAGGGCGCGATTGTCGATGCTTCCGGCGAGAATCAAGATAGGTATTGTCGGCGGAATCTTCCCGAGGGACTCGACCGGGGCGATGCGATCCACGTCCGGCAAAATGAGCGGGCACACGAGCTTGGCGCCGGCGTAAGCGATCTCGTCGAGGAGGGGCGGCAGATACGCCTGGAGGCGGTTGCGCGCCGCCGTGCGCAAGTCGCGATAGGGGCTTTCGAGGACGTAGCCGGTGACGCGCGTGCCCAGTTCCGGCCCTGCGAAAATGGCTGCGGCGGCGCCGAGGGAAGTTCCCTGGATCACGATGGGTCGCCCCGGTCGGCGGCGTTCCAGAAACTCGACGGCCGCGGCGACGTCCTGGCGGGCGCTGTAGCCCAGGTCGTTCTGCTCGCCGTCGGAATCCCCGTGAGCCCGCAGGCTGAGCAGCAACACGCTGCAGCCTTCCTCGGCGAACACCGCGGCGTTCGACAGAGAATTGCGCCGGCTGCCGCGATTGCCGTGCAGCAGCAGGATCGAGGGGCCGTTATCGGGCCCTGCGGCAAACCAGGCACCGATGCCGAGGCCGTCTGCGGTGAGCAACCGCTGCGGTTCGAGGCGTCCCCAGGCGACCGCCGGCACGGGTTCGTCAAAACGCGCGTGCGGACGACTCGTCAGCCAGTAGACCATCAGCAACGAGGACAGCAGCCAGAGGACGACGAGAAGCCCGAGCGCGAAGCCAAGGCGTCGAATTCTGCGACTGCGGAGAAAGCGTTTCATGGTTCTCGCCGTGGCTCGTGCGCGACCTGTTCCCGGAGGAACGCCATCCGACAAGGGGAGCGTAACATTGAAGGCAAGAAGGGGCAAGACCAGCGCAGACGGTGACGTGAGGCTCTTGAGTGAATACGCCCGGCAGGATTTGAACCTGCGACCCTCGGTTTAGTCCTTGACACCCGAACAGGTCTTGAATAATACTCCCGGCAGGATTTGAACCTGCAACCTTGGCTTTAGGAAAGCCCTGCGCTATCCGATTGCGCCACGGGAGCTTCGATGACCACAAAAACGAGCAGAATCTGTGGTAAGTGCAAGCGGATGAAACCTCTAAGCGAATTCTACTCCAACCCCACGAGATCGTCCAACACTCAAATCTACTGCAAGCAGTGCCTCAACTCTTATACTACAGAGCGCTTCCGCCGCCGCAAGAAGCAAGCCGTCGAATACAAGGGATCCCGCTGTGTTGACTGTGGGGGCGTCTTCCCCTACTACGTCTACGACTTTCATCACCTTGACCCCACCCAGAAAGAAATGCAGTTCAACAGGCTTCGACGGCGCTCATGGGAGACAATCAAGGCAGAGTTAGACAAGTGCGTTTTGCTTTGCGCGAACTGTCACCGGATTCGCCATTGGGAAGTGTTCAACATCTAAGCACTGCTCTATCCCCTGAGCTACGGGCGCGTTTTCACGACAGGGTCAGTATACCCGGCGGCCGATGGCAAGGAAAGCTCTCGCGACGAGGAGTCCGGGGCGAGGGACGCGGTTGCGGTAATTTGCTCTGGCAAAAAAAGTCGTCACTGTGTAGCGTATATAAATAGAGAAATAGACGATGGGGTGATCGCAGTCCGGCGTCTTTCCGTCCCGCCTCCTCTGTGTCCCCTCTCGAAACTCCCAGGAGTGGCAAACGTGTCCGGCCCCGAAGCCGACCCGGCGGCCGCGACCACTTCTCACAAAACTCACGGTGTCGGTACGGTTCGCAGGCTCGAAACTGGTATGGCGAAGGAAGAACTCTTTCACGCTCAGGGCAAGGTGACCCAGGCGCTGGCGAATACCCAGTTCCGGGTCAAGCTCGACAACGGCCACGAAATCATTGCGCACATCGCCGGCAAGATGCGCAAACACTTTATCCGCATTCTCCCCGGCGACGTCGTAACTGTGGCCATCTCGCCCTATGACCTCAACAAGGGGCGCATCACCTACCGCGGTCCGCTGCGGCAGGCCCAGCAGGACACCGAGCCCGAACATGCCTGAGCGCCAGATTGCCTGCTGGCGTCCGACCGGCGCCCTCCTGCACTTGTCATCTGCGCCCGCCGGCTTCGGCTGCGCGTGCGGATCTTTCCTCTACCCGCCAGACTGCGCGGTGGGTATAATCTGTCAAATAGGGTCTCGTGGACCAGGCCGTGGCCGTTTTGGTGCGCATCCATTCCGGGTATCCGCCTCTCCCTTGCCCCCGAACCTATTCGTCTGCTGGAAGCACTCCGCCGTGGCAGGCCCGACCCGCAGGGGGTCATCTCTGCCAGCGACGGTCTTTTCTCGGGAGGCCCTTTTATGGGCAAGAAGTTGTACGTGGGCAACCTGGCCTACGCGGTCACAGACAGTGACCTGCAGCAAATGTTCGAGGCGCACGGCACCGTTCAGTCGGCGCAAGTGATCATCGATCGCGACACCGGCCGGTCCAAGGGCTTCGGCTTCGTGGAAATGGGCAGCGACGCGGAGGCCCAGGCGGCCATCGCAGCGCTCAACGGCGTCGAGAAGGATGGTCGTCCGTTGACCGTCAACGAGGCCAGGCCCAAGCCCGACGGCGGCGGCGGCGGCCGTGGGGGTGGTGGCGGTGGCCGCGGCTATGGTGGCGGTGGCGGTGGCGGTGGCGGTGGCCGCGACCGGGGGGGCTACGGTGGCGGCGGCGGTGGCCGGCGCTATTGAGCCGCATAATGAACTTCAGCGATCCCCGCCGGCCAAATTGGTCGGCGGGGATTTTTTTCATGCCTGCACCAGTTCCAGCACACTCCACAGCGTCGGGTCTTCCCAGTACGGGAACTCCGCCCCGACGCTCAGCACCTGCTCCCCGAGTTCAGCGTCGCGCACCGCATAGTACACGCCGAGGCGCGGGTTCTGCTCCGGGTCGAAGCCCGTGAGCACCGCCGCCGACAGAAATGCCTCGATGAGGTAGCCGCCACGCACGGAGTTGCAGCGCAGCGGCACGGCGTCGGCCGGGCACAGCGGCGCATCCTGCAGGGCGCGGTTGATCTTCGCCTGGATGACGACCGGCTCATCGTTGAAGGCGCCACCGCCGGTCGGCAAGAAATGGAACTGGTGGCAGTAACGGCTGGCCCGGTGACTGGTGCGAGCGTCGCGCGTGTCGATCCAGAGGCTGACGCCGTCGGAGCCGCGCGGCCGTGCTTCGTGGCCCTGCGGCGGCTGGTCCTTGCCCTTCACCTGCACCTGCAAGGCCAGTCCTTGCTCGTTCCAGGCGAGGCGCACGTCGGCGAAGTTAGAGTGCCCGTCCAGAGCGGCGAAATTGTCCAGCCGGCAAGACTCCGGCAGGTCGAGCAGCTGGTCACCCGCCGCGCGCGGCACCTCCTTGATATACCGGCACGGGTAGGCGACCCGCAACAAAAAGCGATGGGGGATGAGCGGCACGACTGTCCTCCGAAGTCTGACCGGGGGTGGTAACTTGTCGGCGAGCCGTGAGCGACCGGAGTTGCCACGGTTCTCCGGTCGCTGACGCTCCCCGCTCACCTTTGCTGTACGGGGCTCGAAGGTTCCACCTGGGTTCTGCCAGCAAGAACTTGCCCATACATCTCGACAATACGGCCCGCTTTGGTAGACCAGGTGAATTCGTCGCGAATGCGCTGGCACGCCGCCTGGCCGAGTGCCCGGCAGCGGGCCGTATCGCCAGCCAGTTCCTCCATCGCCGCCTGCAAGCGCGGCACCAGTTCAGCGCGCGGCTTCATCGGCAGCAAGATGCCGCAATCCGGCGTGGCCAACTCCCCCGGTCCGCCATAATCGACGACGATCACCGGCAGGCCGCTCGCCATTGCTTCGAGTACCACGCCGCCGCCGAACTCGCGCAGACTGGGGAACACAAACGCCTGCGACCGGCCGAACTCGGCGCGCACTTCCGGCTGTGGGAGGTTCCCCGTGAAACGGACGATGCCCTCCAACCCATACTGCCGCGTCATGGCCTCCAGGTAGGCGCGATGCGGCCCATCGCCGACGATCCACAACTCGCAGTTTTTCAAGGCTGGCGAGCGCGCCATCGCTTCGAGCGTCAGGTCCACGCCCTTGTAGGGCACCAGTCGGCCGACGGTGATGAAGCGAAATCGTCCCTGCGGCTCCGGCCAGTTTGTGGCCAGCGCGAAGCGCGCCGGATCGACGCCGTTTTCCGGCAGGTAGAAGCGCTGTCCTCGAAAGAAATGCGGCACCTCCGTCGCCGTGTGCCGGCTCCCGGCGATGACGCCGGCCAGGTGGCAGTAGGTCGAGCGGTAGTAGGGGAGGTGTTTGTAGAGGCTCCGGAGCGGGACGAGCCATTCGCGTTCCTTCCGCCGCAATTCCGGATACTCTTTCGGCCAGGGCAGACCGCCATTGAGCGGACCGAGGAGCATCGGCACGTCCACCAGGCGGGCGAGCGGACTGCCGACGGTCGGGGAGAGTGGAGTCACCCGGTGGATCAGGTCGAAGGCGCGCTCGTGCAGGCGCCGCTGAAAGGCACGGAAGAGCGCGTGCTCGAAGACCATGTAACTCGGCCAGGCCATCGCCGTGTCGATGGTCCAGGACAGGGCCGTACCGCCGCGCAGGAGACGGGCGAAAGAGTACATCGGCGCCGCCAGCCATTCATTGTCGATGAAGTGCAGCCGCGCCAGGGACGCGATCGGGTCCGCTTCGAGGGCCTTGCGATTGCGCACCTGCGACACCAACGTCACGTCGAGATCCGACCGTTCCGCCAGGGCGCGCGCGAAGTTGTAGCCGACCAGGGGCACGCTCGTCCAGGTCGGGTTGCAGGCCTCGGCAATCAGCAGCACGCGCATGAGGGGTTCCTGAACCACAGAGACACAGAGACACAGAGA
>DASPXY010000327.1:0-4801 GCA_035637055.1 Gemmataceae bacterium
GTGCCGCAGCAGGAAGCCGCCGCGAAACTGAAACGCGCTTGATTGGCTGAAACCCCTCCCCCAACCCCCTCCCCGCAACGGAGAGGGGGAGGAAAACCTGTCTGGCTCCCCCTCTCCGTTGCGGGGAGGGGGTTGGGGGAGGGGTTTCGCATAGCCCCCAACAACCCACCACGGAACCGACTCGATGGCCTCCCCGATCAACTTCGACCCGAGTTCCCTCGCCAAGTACGGTCGCCTGACGATGGTGGCGCGCACCGTCGTCGAGGGTTTCCTCACTGGCGTTCACAAAAGCCCGTATAAGGGCTTCAGCGTCGAGTTCGCCGAGCACCGCCAGTATTACCCCGGCGATGAGATCCGCCACATCGACTGGCGCGCTTACGGCAAAACGGATCGCTATTATATCAAGGAGTACGAGGAAGAGACGAACCTCAAGGCGCATCTCCTCGTGGACGCGAGCGGCAGCATGGCCTACCACGGGCAGGGGCCGAGCAAGTTCGAGTATGCCCAGTACATCGCCGCGTCGCTGGCCTACCTGATGCTGCATCAACTCGACGCGGTCGGCCTGACGCTGCACGATACGAAGGTGCGCGAGATAATTCCGCCGCGCGCCAGCTCCAAGCATCTGCTCCACTTGATTAACACATTGGAGAAGACCAAGCCGGGCGGCGAGACGAGCCTGGCGCCCTTGTGGCACGAACTCGCCGGACAACTCAAGCGCCGCGGCATGGTCATCATCCTTTCGGACTGCTTCGACCAACTCGGCCCACTGCTGAAGGCCCTGCGTCACTTCCGCCACTGCCAGCACGAGGTGTTGCTGTTTCACATCCTCGCGCCGGAGGAGATCGAGTTCCCGTTCAAGAAGTGGACGCAGTTCCGCAACCTGGAAGTTGCAGGACACAAGCTGCTGGTCGATCCACAGAGATTGCGGAGAGAGTATTTGAAGAATTTCCAGACGTTTTGCGATGACCTGCGGCGCCAGGTGGGACAAATGCAGATCGACTATCACCTGATTCGCACGGACCAGCCGATCGAGCAAGCGCTGGGCATCTACCTGACGCGGCGTCAGACCAGGAAATAGCGTTTAGCCGCTTGGAGAACCCCTCCCCCCAACCCCCTCCCCCACAGGGAGAGGGGGAGCAAGCAACATCGCGTCTCTTCTTCTCCCCCCTCTCCGCTGCGGGGAGGGGGTTGGGGGGAGGGGTTCTCCGAACCGCGGCTAAACGAGGAACGACGATCATGAGTTTCGGCCTGGTGAACCTGGCAATGCTGTTCGGGCTGGCGGCGCTCGTCATTCCGCCGCTGATTCACCTGCTCAACCGCCGCCGCTATGACGTCGTTGACTGGGGCGCCATGCAGTTCCTGCAGATCAGCGAAACCACGCGCCGCCGCCTGCTGATCGAGGAAATCTTGCTGATGCTGCTGCGCATGGGCCTGATCGCCCTCATGGTGCTGGCACTCGCCGCGCCGCAGCTGACCAGCCCGTTCCTCGCCAAGGTCAGTGGACGAGCCAACCGTGACGTCGTCCTGATTTTCGACGGCTCGTACAGCATGGGCTACACCGACGGCCAGAACAAAACGCCGCACGAAGCCGCGAAGGAGTGGGCCACCGCGTTCCTGAAGGATCTCATCCCCGGCGATGGCGTCGCGATACTGCACGCCAAGCAACAGGTGGTGCCGATCGTCGGGGAGTTGACGCACGACCTCGAACGGGTACGCGACGCCGTCGCTCGACTGCCGGCGCCGCGCGGCGGTTGCGACTGGCCGCGCGCCGTCGCCGAGGCGGAAAAGCTGCTGACCGCCCGCGGCCAGCGCGGTCAGCGTGAGATCATCGTCCTCAGCGATGGTCAGCGCCAGAGCTGGGCCGACAGCGAGTCGCTGTTTCGGTGGGAGATGCTCGCCGCCAACCGCCGGCGCTCCGATCCCTCCGAGGCCGACACCGACCGCCGACCGCGCGTCTGGGTCGTCAACGTCGCCCCCGATCGCAAGGCCGATCCCCCCAACTACTCGCTGTCGCCGCTGACGTCCACTCGCGCGGTCGCCTGGGCCGGCCAGCGTCTCAAGTTCAAGACAGCTATCAACGTCGCCGGCAAGCAGGAGTACGAGCCGCCCTATCGCATTCGTCTCGAAGTGGACGGCAAGTTCGTCGCCGACCTGCTGGCCCCGCCACGGGCGCCGCTGGCGAAGGTGCAGGTGCCGCTGACCTTCGCCCACCGCTTCGAGACCCCCGGCTCGCATGTGCTCTCCGTCATTCTCGAACCCGACTCACCGCCAGATAAGCGACCCCCAAACTATCAGATGCGGGACACCCTGCCGGGCGACAACCGTCAGGACATCGCCGTCGAGGTGATCGACGCCCTGCCGGTCCTGCTCGTGGACGGCGACACGCGCCTGACGCCGGAGAGCAGCACCTACTTTTTCAACAAAGCGCTGGCTCAGTCGCCCGACCCGAAGAAGCCGCCTGTCGTGCAGACGCAAGTCGTCCCGGTCAAGGACTTCGATCCCACTTTGCTGCGTCAGGATCTTGATCGGACGAAGCCCGGCAGCAAGCCGCGTGTGCTCGTGCTGGCCGACGTGCCGCGCCTCACTTCTGCTCAGCAGCAGGCCGTGGCGCAGTTCCTGGCGGAGGGCGGCGGGGTGCTGGTATTCGTCGGCGAGCGCGTCGAGCCGGAGATCGCGCTCTACAACGACCAGCTCTATCGCGGCGGCACCGGCTGGCTGCCGGCGCGGCTAGACAAGGTGGCGGGCGATCCATCAAAGCCAGAGTTGGCAGCGTCGCCCGACGTGCGCCGTTTCCATCACCCGTCGCTGGAACTCTTCCGCGACGAGCCGAACTGCACGCTTGGCAAAGCTCGCTTCCCGCGCTGGTATGCCGTGTCCAGCGGCGGCAAAGCCCCTGCCACTGCGGGCGCACTGCTCACGACGAACGATCCGCTCCTGATGGAGAAGCCATACCGCGGCGGTCGCGTGTTGTTGTGTACCGTGCCGCTCGACCGCTCCTGGAGCGCGAACCTGCCGAGCGTCTGGGAGTTCCCTGTGCTGGCTCACGAACTGGTCTACTCCCTGGCCGACACACGCTCCGCCGAGCACAATCTGACACCTGGCCAACCGCTTCGCTATCGGCCGCAACCCATCGCGGCGGAGCGCCCTACCCTGCTGATGCTCTCCCCGCCCGAGGGGGAGCCGAAACTCTTTCGATCTCCCCTGGAGCGTGCCGAGAAGCTCCCGGGCGAGATCCTCTGGGGGGAGCCAGGTGGTCTGCCCAGGCGCCTCAAGGTCGAGGCCACGCCGCTGCATCAGGAGAACCTGCGCGAGACGGGCGTTTATCGGGTGCAGCCGGGGTATCACACTGTCGGTGCGGCGGGCGCGGCGCGATTGCATCTGATCGAAGGGGCAACCGAGTATTATGTCGTGCAGCCGGACCGGGGCGAGTCGGACCTGATACCGTTGAGCGAGGAGGACCGCAAGAAGGTCGCGTCGTTCGTGCCGATGCAGTATCAGAACGAGCAGCGGCCGGTGGTCACGGCGATGGTCGCATCGTCGCAGACGCAGGACGTGTGGTGGTGGTTCATGATCGGGGTGATTCTGTTGCTCTGCGGCGAAGTGTGGCTGACGCGACGGATGGTCAAGGGCCGAGCGACCGCCGCATGAATCAGCAGCCTGCGGCGATGAAGTGCTGTCCGGTGTGCGGGCGCCTCCGCGCACTCGGGCGTGACACGCCATCAGCGGCGCGGTAAAATAAAGGAAGACGAATGCGTTTGGGATTGCGTCTCATCTCATGTCACGCGGACACCCTCTCCTACCGCGCAGGCCGTTCGGGGTGCGCTCATTACAGAAGTCATTGTGGCAGAATAGCTTGCGCAGTTCTCGTCATTGAGGTGATAAGGGACTGGCCGATGGTGCATTCCCGGCGGTTGGGGGGCTTGTGTCCACAACCTCACCTTGGTAGGCTCAAATGTTGTGAGTTCTGGAGCGTTGCTGCCGGAGAGGGCGGGATCTATTGACCGGCGTCTTGCTGGGCTGACCTACCCTATCAGGCTAAGCACCAATTAGGCTCCTTGTCTGCTCTCGATAGCGCTGTTACGCGATAGGCTTGGGGGAAACAGTATGAGCCTCAGAATCTTTATCAAGATGCCAGATGTCGCCTCCAAACTCAAAGGACTCCGACCGAAGTTCCCGCGGAAGATCCCTGTGCCCTTGCAGGTCGAGCCACGCAGCGACCGCTTCCCGCTCGTCGGCATGGGGTTCGATTACCTCTTACGGATGGAACTTCAACGCCGAGCACCGCATGCCGTTTCAGATCGATGGACGGCTGAGAGCGCTCCTGGCCTTATCTGGCAAAGGAACGACAAGGGGGCCAGATGGATGCCTCTCTCGAAGGACCAGAACGGTAGGGTCTACATGGCAGACATACTTGGGAACGAAGACGACGCGAGAGAAGTGGCCGAACGTGCCCGCGAGGTGGTGGACAAGGCAAAAGCAGCTCTCGCAGCGTACACGAAAAACACGTCACCGATGCCAGGAGAGCAGGCGGACCTTGCCGCGCATGCGATTCGGCTGGCTAAACTCGATCCCTTATGCCGTGCGAGGGTGTTTGACGCAACATTCGACGAGGCCGCGCAGGAAGACGTGGAAGATCTGGTCGCCATGCTTGCGATTGTGCCGTTTGAGAGGCTGCTCCACGAGACGGTTCTCCTGCTGAACCCGACCTTCGGCGAGGCATCCCAGGCCGTCAGGGGGGCCGATACCGACCTCATCGCCGGCGACATGCTCATCGATTTCAAGACCACGACGAAGACGGCGA
>DASPXY010000328.1:0-5587 GCA_035637055.1 Gemmataceae bacterium
GTGTACTCCCCGAGAAGCCCAACCACCGGCGAGGTCACGCCGCGCCTGAGCGAGGAGTCGGCCAGGGCGTCCACCGACACGAAGCTCCATCTGGACGAGAAGACGTTCCGCTGGATGCACAACGAGGACGCCATGGCCGTCGAAAAGCTGGGCGAAGGCATCCGCAAGTTCTACGCTGACACCCGCAAGCTCGAGCAGTGGGTCCGCGCGACGCAACTGCCGCGGGCACTTGCGCAGGCCAACGCCCACTGAACGTACCAGACGGTTCGGCCACTGCCTGATGCAGTGCGGCTCGCCGGGTCATGGCCGAACAGACAGAGCATTTCCCAGCGAGCTGCCTTGCATACAAGGAATGATCCATGACCCCGACCAGCACCGACGTGAAACGGAAGACCGGCGACGGCAGCAAGAGCGCGGGAATCGGCCCTCTGACCACCGAGGAATTGCGGCAGATGGACGCCTACTGGCGGGCCTCCAACTACCTGTCGGTCGGCCAGATCTACCTGCTCGACAACCCCCTCCTGAAAGAGTCGCTCAAGCGCGAGCACATCAAGCCGCGGTTGCTGGGCCACTGGGGCACCTCGCCCGGCCTGAACATGCTCTGCGTTCACCTCAACCGCGTCATCAAGCGCGACGACCTGAACGTGATCTACATCATCGGACCGGGGCACGGCGGCCCGTCCCTGGTGGCCCACGCGTACCTCGAAGGCACCTACAGCGAGGTGTACCCCAACATCAGCCAGGACGCCGAGGGCATGAAGCGGCTGTTCAAGCAGTTCAGCTTCCCCGGTGGAATCCCCAGCCATGTCGCTCCCGAGACTCCCGGCTCCATCCACGAGGGCGGGGAACTCGGGTATGCGCTGAGCCATGCCTACGGAGCCGCCTT
Organism: Gemmataceae bacterium; assembly: GCA_035637055.1. Classification (GTDB taxonomy): domain Bacteria; phylum Planctomycetota; class Planctomycetia; order Gemmatales; family Gemmataceae; genus DASPXY01. The sequence continues at coordinate 887 of DASPXY010000328.1, forward strand.
CGACAATCCGGACCTGATCGTCGCCTGCGTCGTCGGCGATGGCGAGGCCGAAACCGGGCCGCTCGCCACCGGCTGGCAGGGCAACAAGTTCCTCAACCCGGCCCGCGACGGCTGCGTGCTGCCGATCCTCCACCTCAACGGCTACAAGATCGCCAACCCCTGCTTCCTCGCCCGCATCCCCAAGGATGAGCTGCAAAAGTTCTTCGAGGGCATGGGCTACACGCCCTACTTCGTCGAGGGCCGCGACCCGGCGGCGGTCCACCAGCAGCTGGCCGACGTGCTCGACACCGTGGTCAAAGAGATCAAGCAAATCTGGGCCGACGCGCGGACACCCCTCACCCCCAACCCCTCTCCCCCCAGGGGCGAGGGGAGAATGGTGAAGCGCCCCGCCTGGCCGATGATCGTCTTCCGCACGCCGAAGGGCTGGACCTGTCCCGCGGAGATCGACGGCAAAAAGTGCGAGGACTACTGGCGCTCGCATCAGGTGCCGATGGGCGACATGGACAAGCCCGAGCACATCAAGATCCTCGAAGGGTGGATGAAGAGCTACAAGCCGGAGGAGTTATTCGACGAGCAGGGCCGGCTCAAGTCCGAAATTGCGGAGTTGGCGCCGAAGGGCCACCGTCGCATGAGCGACAACCCGCACACCAACGGCGGGTTACTGCTCCGCGACCTGAAGATGCCCGACTTCCGCGACTACGCCGTCAAGGTAGACAGCCCCGGAGCGGCCACCGCCGAGTCCGCGCGCGTGATGGGGAAATTCCTCCGCGATGTGATGAAGCAGAACCTCGACAGCAAGAACTTCCGCCTGTTCAGCCCGGACGAGAACAACTCCAACCGCTGGCAGGACGTCCTGGAGGTGACCAACCGCTGCTACATGGCCGACATCTATCCGGAAGACGACCACCTGTCGCCGGACGGCCGCATCATGGAGGTGCTCAGCGAACACCAGTGCCAGGGCTGGCTGGAGGGCTACTTGCTCACTGGCCGACACGGCTTCTTCAGCTGCTACGAGGCGTTCATCCACATCATCGACAGCATGTTCAACCAGCACGCCAAGTGGTACAAGGTGTGCAAGCACATTCCGTGGCGCCGACCCATCGCCTCGTTCAACTACTTCCTCAGCTCGCACGTTTGGCGGCAGGATCACAACGGCTTCAGCCACCAGGATCCCGGCTTCATCGACCATGTTGTCAACAAGAAGGCCGAGGTCATCCGCGTCTACCTGCCGCCCGACGCCAACACCCTCCTGAGTGTCACCGACCACTGCCTGCGCAGCCGCAACTACGTCAACGTGATCGTGGCCGGCAAGCAGCCCGCGCCACAGTGGCTAACGATGGACCAGGCGGTCAAGCACTGTACCGAGGGTCTTGGCATCTGGGAGTGGGCCAGCAACGACAAGGGCAGCGAGCCGGACGTGGTCATGGCCTGCTGTGGCGACGTGCCCACCCTGGAAACGCTGGCGGGAGTCGAACTGTTGCGGCAGCACCTGCCGGAACTGAAAATCCGCGTGGTCAACATCGTGAACCTGATGAAACTGCAGCCGACGAGCGAACACCCGCACGGGCTCCCGGACCGGGACTTCGATGCCCTGTTCACCAAGGACAAGCCGATCGTCTTCGCGTTCCACGGCTACCCGTGGCTGATCCACCGCCTGACCTACCGGCGGACCAACCACAAGAACCTGCACGTGCGCGGCTACAAGGAGGAGGGCACGACGACGACACCCTTCGACATGTGCGTGCTCAACGACATCGACCGCTTCCATCTCTGTGAGGACGTGATCGACCGCTTGCCACAGTTGGGCGCCCGCGCCGCCTACTTCAAGCAGGCGATCCACGAGAAGCTGATCGAGCACAAGCAGTACATCGCCAAGTACGGCGACGACATGCCGGCCATCGCCGGTTGGCGCTGGGGGCAAGGCCGCGATGGCCCCCGGTCGGCGAAGCGCGACACGGCCGCGGACAACGTCTGAGAAGCCCGCCGGGATAAACCCGGCGGCTCGTCATCAGCAACGAGCGGCGGGCCCGTCGCGGCAGCGACACCTCACAGACCCCCACCATCTTCCGGGAGGAACTACCATGATCCGTCTGCAGTGGAGATGTGCCTTCGTCGCACTCGGGGTGACGGGGCTGATGCTGGGCTGGCTGTGACTCGGCGACGCCGCCCCTGGCACAGACTGAGCCGCCGGTGGTCACGGTCAGCCAGCCCCTTGAGAAGGAGATCACAGATTACCACCAGTACACCGGCCGGCTCGAAGCGGCGGAGACGGTCGAGGTGCGCGCCCGCGTACGTGGCGAACTGACAGACATTTATTTCAAGGACGGTGCCCTCGTCACGGCGGGGCAACCGCTGTTTCAACTCGACCCGCGAACGTACAAGGCGGTCCTTGCCGGGGCGGTGGCCAAGAAAGCCAACGCCGAGGCCAGCCTGAAACTCGCCGAGACGGAATACGAGCGCAATTACCAGCTGCTGCAACGGAAGGCTGCCTCTGCTCGTGATGTGGAGATCTGGATTGCCAAAAAGGGCGTTGCGCTCGCCGAGGTGAGCCAGGCCGAGGCCGACATCGACCGGGCCAAACTCGACGTGGATTTCACCAAGATCAAGGCCCCGATCACCGGCCGGATCAGCCGCGCCCAGGTGACGAAGGGGAACCTCGTCAACGCGGGCGGCGGCGACACCCTCCTGACGACCCTCGTCTCGGTCGATCCGATGTACGTCTACTTCGACGTGGACGAACGCTCCCTGGAGTTGTACAAACAGCGGCGCGCGAAGGAACTCGGGGACAGCGCCAAGGACAAGACGCCGGTCATCCCGGTGTTCCTGACCCTGGTCGCCGACGAGGATCGCCCCCCGCGTGAGGGGGTCATCGACTTCGCCGAGAACAGGCTCAACCCCGCGACCGGCACGATCCGGGTGCGCGGCGTCTTCCCCAACAAGGACGGCAGGCTCACGCCCGGCCAGTTCGCCCGCGTCAGCCTGCCCGTCGGCGAGAAGTACAAGGGACTGCTCGTGACCGACGCAGCCATCGGCATTGACCAGGGCCAAAAATACCTCTTAATTGTCAACAATCAGAACAAGGCCGAATACCGGCCAGTCACGCCCGGGCGCCTCAAGGGCGACCTGCGCATCTTTCCGCCGGGGGCCGGTCCCAAGGCCGGCGAGTGGGTGATCGTCAACGGCGTGCAACGCGTGCGGCCCGGCATCGAGGTCAAGCCGGAGCAGGTTCCCATGCCGACGCGGCCCACGGGCAATACCAAGGCCCAAACCGAGAAGAAATCGAAGGCGTAACGGCAGCACAAGGTGAAAACCCCTCCCCCCAACCCCCTCCCCGCAACGGAGAGGGGGAGCAAGACAAACACCCTCTTTCTTCTCCCCCTCTCCGTTGCGGGGAGGGGGTTGGGGGGAGGGGTATTAACTCCAGGCAAGCAGAGGCGCATCCTCCCATGATTTTCCCACTTTTTCATTGACCGGCCGATTTTCGCCTCGGTGCTGTCGATCGTTCTCGTCATCGTCGGCGTCGTCGCTCTGTCCCAGTTGCCTGTTGCCCAGTATCCCGAGGTGGCCCCGCCGACCGTCCAGGTGTCCGCCATCTACCCAGGGGCCAACGCGCAAGTCGTCGCCGACACGGTCGCCTCGCCCATCGAGCAGGAGGTGAACGGCGTCGAGAACATGCTCTACATGTCCTCGCAATGCACCAACGACGGGCAGATGTAGCTGAATGTCACCTTCAAGCTGGGCACCGATCTGAACATGGCCCAGGTGCTCGTGCAGAACCGAGTGTCGGTCGCCGAGGCCAAGCTGCCGGAGGAGGTCAAGCGGCAGGGGGTGACTACCAAGAAGAAGTCGCCCAGCATCCTGCTGTGCATCAACCTGATCTGCCCGGACGGCCGCTACGACCAGCTCCACCTGAGCAACTTCGCCACCATCCAGGTGAAGGACGCCATCGCTCGTCTCAAGGGCGTCGGCGACGTGACCTTCCTCGGCCCGCGCGACTACAGCATGCGCATCTGGCTGGACCCGGAAAAGCTCGCCCGGCTCAACATGACGCCCAGCGACGTCATCAACGCCGTGCGCGAGCAGAACGTGCAGGTCGCCGCCGGCCGCCTCGGCCAGGCGCCGGCGCCTCCAGGCCAGAGCTTCCAGCTGACCCTGCAGACGCTCGGCCGCCTGACCGACGAGAATGAGTTCAGGGACATCATCGTCAAGGTAGGCGATAATGGCGAGGTTGTTTATCTCAAGGACGTCACCACCACCGACCCCAGGAACAACAAGCCATACGTCGAGTTGGGGGCCAAGAATTACGACGTCGGCAGCTACCTGGACAAGGACGAATCGGTCACGCTGGCGGTCTTCCAACTGCCCGGCTCGAACGCCATCGAGACGGCGAAGTTGATCCGCAAAGAGATGGACAAACTGAAGGCGAGCAACGTCTGGCGCGAGGGGGTCAAGTACGACATCGTCTACGACACGACGGTGTTCGTTGAGGAGTCCATCAGCAGCGTCTTCCACACCCTGATCGAGGCGTTCGTCCTGGTCTTCATTGTGGTGCTGATCTTCCTGCAGAACTGGCGGGCGACGCTCATCCCGATGATCGCCGTGCCAGTGTCGCTGATCGGCACGTTCGCGTTCATGGCGATGCTCGGCTTCTCGCTGAACAATCTGTCGCTGTTCGGGATGGTGCTGGCCATCGGCATTGTC
>DASPXY010000329.1:0-3012 GCA_035637055.1 Gemmataceae bacterium
TCGTGTGCGCATGTTCGGCATGATGCCCGGCTTCCTGGCCGACCCGGTCGGGGTGCTCGATACCGACCTGCCCACGCAGACTCCGACCTCCGCTCTCGGTCCGTTCGACGGTGTTACTCCCGACGATTCCGGACCGAACTGGATTCAGTTAACACTCGGTGACGACATCCCCTTTTTCGACATGCGCCGGCCCGGTGATCCTGGCGGCGTGGGCTACTACAAACTCTATTCCCAGCTGCAGGTGCTCGACGTGGGCACGACGAGCGTCTGTCTGAACCTGGAGGCGGTGACGCCCGCGGGTCTGCAGTCGGGCGGCGTGCAGGACGGGCCGACGGTCCTTACCCCTGCCCTGGGCCTGTTCCAGGAATTGGGGGGCGGCACGGCGCTGCATGGGTTCGTTGGTCAACACATCTGGACGGGGCCGCGTCCGACAGACCCCGGCGGGCGCGCCCTGCGCTACGGCATGGGCTTCCAGTGTCCGCTGCTGGCGCCGGCCGGAACGAACGAGCAGGGCGTATTCCTGTTCGTGCGTGCGGTGGGTCGCTACTATTACGAAGGCGATACACGGGTTAACGGCCGCGCGCTCGACTGGGACATCGTCCCCGGGATCCATTGGCGGTTGAGCGATAAGTGCTGGATGTCGCTGGGCGCGTCGCAGCACAGCATGTTTACCTGGGCGTGGCAATTCTGAAACACGGGACAAGCCCACGGGTCGCAACCCGTGGGCTTTCGGGCTGTGACTGAGCAATCCCACTTGATTCTTGTTGGCGCGAGCGTTCGGGCCGCGGCCTTTTCGGCACTGCGGGCCGGTCTGCGGCCCTGGTGCGCCGACTTGTTCGCTGATACCGACTTGGCTGCGGTCTGTCCCGTGCAGGCGATCCCCGCCGCAGACTATCCCGAGGGATTCCTCGATATTTGCGCCCGCGCCCCTGATGGGCCGTGGATGTACACCGGGGGCCTGGAAAACCGGCCGGCGCTGGTGGAGGCCATCAGTCAGCGGCGAACCCTCTGGGGCAACGGCGCCGACGTTCTCCGCCGGGTCCGTTCGCCGGTTCTGGTCGCCGAGTGCCTGCGCCGCGCCTGCCTTGCCTATCCGGAAATCCATCTGCATCCCGACGATGTCCCGGCTCGTGGTCGTTGGCTTGTAAAGCCCGTGGACGGGACGGGAGGTCGCGGCATCGGCTTCTGGAGCGCCGAGGAAACAGCGAGGCCAGCCGGCAAGGTTTACTATCAGGAGTATGTCGAGGGCGAGCCCTGTTCCGCGGTGTACCTTGGCTACGGGGGCCACGCCTACTTTCGTCAAGCCACACGCCAACTCGTTGGCGAGCCATGGCTGCACGCGGCACCTTTTCACTACTGCGGTAGTGTCGGCCCACCTCCCTGGTCTGCGCCTTTGTGGCGCAAGTTCCGGCGGCTTGGCGAGACCCTGGCCCGGACTTTTGGCTTGCGCGGGCTGTTCGGCGTCGATTGTGTGCTCCGTGCTGGGGTTCCCTGGGTCGTGGAGGTCAATCCGCGCTACCCGGCGTCTGTGGAAATCTTGGAGCTTCGGGGGAATCCTTCTGCCGTGGAACTGCACAATCGCTCGTGTGCTGTGCCGGTACCATCTTCCGCGAAATGGACCCTCCCCTTCTTCAAAAGCGACAGGACGCCCGGCAAGGCAATCCTGTTCGCCCGCGAGTCGCTCGTCTTTCCCGGCGGCCTGCAAACCGCGCCTGTCCGGCAGTTCCCCCTGACGGTGCTCTCGCACCGCTTCGCCGACATCCCCCCCGCTGGTCAACACATCGAACGCGGTCGGCCGATCCTGACCTTCTTCGCGGAAGGCGCCTCGGTGGAGGAGTGCATCGAGCGGCTACGGCAAATCGCGGCGGATCTCGACCGCTGGCTGTTCGACCGCTAAATTACGCCTACCGGCTCCCGCGCAGCGGCGATGGACAGGTGGGGCCGCAGTCACAAGGAGACAAGCTGGTGGCCATCACTCCGACACTCAACGAACGCGCGCAGCGCCTGGCCGATTACATGGCGTCAACGGCGGCGAACCTGCGCATTACCGTGCAGCAGGGGCCCGCCGGAGCGAAGGTGCTCGACTGCGGCATCGGCACGCCGGGGGGCTTGCAGGCGGGCCTGGCCCTGGCGCGCGTCTGCCTCGCCGGTCTGGCCGAGGTGAGCGTCGTGCCGGGCGACGTGGCCGGCGGCGCCTGTCCGCTGATCCAGGTGGCGACCGACCATCCGGTGCTGGCGTGCATGGCGTCGCAGTACGCCGGCTGGCGGATTGAATTGGAAAAGGAGGAGTACACGGCCATGGGCTCTGGCCCGATGCGCGCCGCCCACGGCAAGGAGGATCTGTACGACCACATCCCCGGCCGCGAAAAACCGCCGGTGGCGGTCGGCATCCTGGAGACAAGAGAGTTGCCGCCGGAGGCGATCTTCAAATACATCGCCGACGAAACCGGTGTGCCGCCGGGCAAGGTGACCCTGTTGGCGGCGCCGGCGTCAAGTATGGCTGGCACAGTCCAGGTGGTGGCACGCTCCGTGGAAACGGCACTCCACAAACTGCACGAACTGAAGTTCGATCTGGGCAAGATCGTTGCTGCCTTCGGCACGGCGCCGCTGCCGCCGGTCGCGAAGGACGAACTGCATGCCATCGGCCGCACCAACGACGCGATCCTTTATGGCGGCCGGGTCGTGCTGTGGGTCGAGGCGGACGATGACGAACTCGCCGAAATCGGCCCGAAGGTGCCGTCGTGCGCTCAGGCCGACTACGGGGCGTCCTTTGTGGAGTTGTTCGAGCGTTACGAGGGTCAATTCTACAGGATCGATCCGCTGCTCTTCTCGCCCGCGGAAGTCTACTTTAACAATCTCAAGAGCGGCAGAAGCCACGGCTTCGGGCGTGTCAAGCCGGAAGTGCTGTGGCGCTCGTTCTTCACAGGCGGCTGAGGTGGGGCGGTCTACATGTTCGCAGTTCCGCCTTTAGTGGCTGAGCGCCGTAGCCGTCACGCTCCGCGTGACGAGCCC
>DASPXY010000330.1:0-3948 GCA_035637055.1 Gemmataceae bacterium
GGGTCCGTGGAGTCACCTTCGAGCAAGGTGATGTACCCGGCCAGTGCATGCCCTTCGATGGCGGTACGGTTGGGAGGTCGAATCTGGCGGTCGATCCCGATGACCCGGCCGCGGCCCTGGGCCTTGCAGAGACTGGCGTAAAAGACCAGCGAACCGCCGTGAGCGATGCCGGTTTCGAGGATCACATCGGGACCGACGCGATGGATCACTTCCTGAATGCGCAGGACATCCTCCGGCAGCTGAATGATCGGCCGGCCCAGCCAGGTGAAGCCGTACGAGTATTTCTGCGACCACCCGACCTGGAGCCAACAGCGGCTGAGCAGTTCGAACGCCTCGGGGCTGTAGAGTGACAGGACTTCGCGCGAGCCGTTTGCTTCGTGGACGAGTTGTTGCGTCGTTGTATCGATCGTGAGTCGCATGCCGTCGTACTCCATTTGGGGTTCCCGCTTGCGGGTTAGCAGCGCGTTGAAAAACCCCTCCCCCGGCCCCTCCCCTAAAAGGAGAGGGGAGAGTTTGCTGTCTTCCCCCCCTCTCCGTGGCGGGGAGGGGCCGGGGGAGGGGTTTTCAACAGGCTGCTAACTCGCAAGCGGGAACTCCTGATCCGCTTGGGGCCGCATCAGATCGACCACGGCGGCGCGGGAGCCATGCCGGGCGAGAGTCGCCGCCACTTCCTCGACGTAGTTCGGATTCAGGACGAGCGCCGCGGCGATCCCTTCGGACACGGCCTGCCCCGGCGCGAGGATCGGGTGGCCAGTCCCCGCCACGTACTTGCCTTGCTTCGCCGGGTTGATGTCAACGACACAGGCAATCCGTTTACTATCCGGATCGACCAGATTGCAAAAGGTGACGCCCTTGGCTCCCGCCCCCCAGACCGCGAGAGGCCCGACCACGGCAAGCCTTTCGAGGTCGCGTCGCCAGCCAGCCACGCGCGCTGCTTCCGCGGCGGCGAACTGTCGGGCCAGGGCCAGCAACGACTCAGCTCGGTTGGTGGCGATTGTCTCCGCGCTACTCACCCGGCCGTCGAGCCATAGATATTGCCCGCCGAAGACATGACGCACGGTCGTGACTGAGAAGCCGGCCGCAGTGAAGGCATGAGCCAGCGCGTCGGCGGTAAACAGCGAGCAGTGTTCGTAGAAGAAATCCCAGATCACCTGATGCCGGAGGATCCAGAGGGCGCAGGGAGTCTCGAAGAAGACGCGTGCCCGCGGCGAACTTGCCAGAGCGGAACGCACGGAGCGGAGTAGTTGCAAGGGGTCGGGGACGTGTTCGATCACATGCCGGCAGACGACGATGTCGGCGGTCAGGCCAGCCGCGCCGTCGAAGAAACGTCGCTCGAACCGCAGCCGCCCGTCGAGGTCGGCGAGTGGCCCCTGGTAACTGGGGTCGAACCCAACGCCGACGTTGGCAGCGCCGGGGTAGGCAACCAGTTGCCGCAGGAATCCGCCCTTGCCGCAACCCACTTCCACGATGCGGCAGCCGCGCACCCCCTGAACCTCGACCAGTTCGCGCACCAGCCCGGCGACATGCCTCTCGAATGCTGCGGACAGGGTCTGGGTGTTGTCGTAATCGGGGCCGTAGCTCAGGAGGCTGGGGTCGAAGGCGGCGTTGAAGACGAAGCCACAATCCGGGCAGACGTTCAAAGCGAGCGTCCCGCGCGTCGCCCGCCGGGCAGCCGCGGCCTCGGCCATCAAGAGGTTTTGATGGACCGGCACGTTGGCACGGCGCAGGAACTCCTCGGCGCCTGCCGAACACACCGGGCACGCAGACTTGGCGTTAGGCGGCACGGAGTTGCTCCTTCCCGCTGCGCAGCAAGTCGGGGTAACTTAGATCGCGCGCCGAGATGATGCGCCGCTCACACGGCGGCCAGAGAATTTGCAATAGCGGATCATCCCAGCGAACGCCGCGCGCCATTTGAGGACAATACGCCTCGGACATCTGATAAAAGAGTTCCGTGTCATCGACGAGGGTCTGAAACCCATGCGCGAACCCCTCGGGCACAAACAGCAGCCGATGATTGTCGGCCGACAACTCGAACGCTGCCCAGCAGCGGAAGGTCGGCGATTCCGGCCGCAGATCCACAAGCACGTCGAAGACGGCGCCGCGCGTACAGCGCACCAGTTTCGCCTCCGCGCAGGGGGCAGCCTGGGAGTGCAGGCCGCGCAGGGTGCCGCGGGTGCGATTGTAGGAGATATTGCACTGCACCCAGTCGCAACGGATGCCGTGGTCCGCGAATTCTTCCCGGCACCAAGTCCGGGCGAAGAAACCCCGTTCGTCCTCCAGTCGCTCGGGCTCAAGGAGGAGCGCGCCGGGGAGCGGTGTCGCGTGAAAGCGCATGGCGCATCTCGGGACAGGAGTCGCTGGGCCAGCGAGAAACGGACGGTGTCCAGGAAGTGGGTAGACCACGATGCGGCGGCGTTATAGCACGGTCGCTTTCGAGGGGTCAATAGAGTTCGCCGTCCCGCTCCGTGTGCGCGGTGACGGCTTGTTCACGATGTCCGGGGGGCTTCAGCTGCGCCAGGAGTCGCCGCATGTGATCTTCCGCAGCGTGCGTGCTGCGAACAGATGCATCCTCCTTCCAGGAGTCCGTCGCGATCCCTGGGTGCGCGGCCTGGCTTTCCCTCCAGCCCGCCAAGGCAAGGAGGGCCATGCTGCCAACCCATACCCAGTAGCCGGCCCCAGGCAATTCTGACTTCCCCGCAGCGAACGGTCCGAAGACGTACGGCAGGTAGCCCAACGCCATGACTGTTGCGATCAGCCCGCCCTGCCGCGCCTCCCGCGATCGCCCGGTCACCAGACAGATACAGCCGACGTAGAAAACCATGTTCGCCAGCCAGGGCCAACTCCACGGCAAGAGGGCAAAACTGGCAGTGGCGATCGCTCCCAGCGAAAACATCTGGTGGCCGTAGGCCCTTCCGCCCTCACCCACCGGCAGGAAAAAGGCCGCCCCGTACACTGACAGGATGATGGCCAGCCAGCCGACAGGAGACCGTGTATCGTTCGCGCGTTGGGTCATAGCGCCCTCGTCTGTGCTCGGGAGTAAGCGTTGCACAGCAAGACAACCGCGGCGCGCAACCTGAGATAACCGGCAACCTGGGAATGCTGCGAGGAAGGATGCTGCGGGGTCAGCGTTGGCCCCGCACCGATTTGACGATCGCTTTTATCCTTTAATCACGCCGATGGGGCGCATCCGCGCCACCTTCTTGCTCAGCCCCGCCCGGTGGACGACGTCCACCACCTCATCGACGTTCTTGTACGCCTTCGGCTGCTCCTCTGCCAGCCCCCGACGGCTCTGCGAACGGGCGATGACGCCGCGTGCCTCCAACTCCTTGTCGATGCGCCGACCCCCCGCTTCCTTGACGGCAGCGGTGCGGCTCATGGCTCGACCGGCACCGTGGCAGGTTGTGCCGAACGTCCGCTCCATGCTCCCCGGCTGACCGACCAGCACCCAGCTCGCTCGCCCCATGTCGCCGGGGATGATCACCGGCTGGCCGATCTTGCGATACATGAGCGGAATCTCGGGATGCTCCGGTGGGAAGGCTCGTGTCGCACCCTTGCGATGCACCCACAGCTTTCGCCGCTTGCCCTCGACCGTGTGCTCCTCGAACTTGGCGATGTTGTGACAGACATCGTAGATCAGGTTCATCTGCAATTCCTGCCACGAACGGCCGAAGACCGAGGCGAACACCTCGCGCGCCTGTTGCATCAGGAGTTGGCGGTTGCACCAGGCGAAGTTCGCCGCGGCCCGCATCGCGGCGATGTAGTGGTCGCCCTCGGGACTGTCCACCGGGGCACAGACCAGCTGCCGATCGGGCAGGACGATGCCGTACTTCTCCGGCGCCTTGCGCATCTGCATCAGGGCGTCATCGCAGACCTGGTAGCCCAGGCCGCGCGAGCCGCTATGGATCATCACGCAGACCATGTCTTTTTCCAGGCCCATCACCTGCGCCG
>DASPXY010000331.1:0-4658 GCA_035637055.1 Gemmataceae bacterium
CACGCAAACTCCTGGCGCCTCAACGGGTTAATCAACGGGAATGAGGAACACAGTAGAACTAATAAGCCCTGGCAAAGACGACGCGGCCCTCCGACGGTTGACCGGTCACCATGCACTTGCCCGCTTCCTTCGTCCGGTTGAACGGGATGCAGCGAATGGTCGCCTTAGTCTCGGCGGCGATACGATCCTCCGTCGCCCGTGTCCCGTCCCAGTGAGCCCACAGGAAGCCGCCCGGCTCCTCGATCTTCTGCTTGAACTCGTCGTAGGAGTTCACCTCGAAACTGTTCGCGTCGCGGAATTTCCGCGCCCGCTCGAACAGGTTCTGCTGAATCTCGCGGAGTAGGCGATCAACGTGCTGAGCCACACCGGCCAGCGGCACACCGATCTGCTTGCCCTCCTTGCCCGGCACGTCGCGGCGGCCGACAACGCAGGAATCTTTCGCCAGATCCTTCGGCCCCAACTCGATGCGCACCGGCACGCCGTGCAATTCGTGCTCCGCGAAACGGAAGCCCGGCCCCTTGTCGAACAGCGTGTCGATCTTGACCACCAGCGGCTCGTACCCGAAGAAATCGTCGCGCGGCAAGGCCCGCAACTCGGCCGCCACCTTCTCGGCGGCGGCGAGCGACGTCTTCTGCTCCGCGTCGTTCTTCCCCAGCGGCACGATGACGACATGCGTGGGGGCCAGCCGCGGCGGCAGCACCAGGCCATTGTCGTCACTGTGCGTCATGATCAGACCGCCGACCAGCCGCGTCGAGACGCCCCAACTCGTCGCCCAGGCATGCTCCAGTTTGCCGTTCGCATCCTGGAACTTCACGTCAAAGGCTTTCGCGAAGTTCTGGCCCAGGAAGTGACTGGTCCCGGCCTGCAGTGCCTTTTTGTCCTGCATCATCGCCTCGATGCACAGCGTGTAGACGGCGCCGGGGAACTTCTGGCCCTCGCTCTTGGGACCGGTCAGCACCGGCATCGCCATCCACTCCTCGGCGAACTTGCGATAGCAGTCCATGAGGATCAGCAGCGCCTCATCCTCGGCCTCCTTCTGCGTGGCGTGCGCCGTGTGCCCCTCCTGCCAGAGGAACTCGGACGTGCGCAGGAACAGCCGTGTCCGCATCTCCCAGCGTACGACGTTGCACCACTGGTTGATGAGCAGCGGCAGGTCGCGATAGCTCTGCACCCAGTTGCGGTAGGTGTTCCAGATGATCGTCTCGGACGTCGGCCGGATGACCAGCGGTTCGTCGAGTTGGGCCTCGGGATCGACGACCAGACCCTTGCCGGCGACTGCCTTGAGCCGGTAGTGCGTGACGACGGCGCACTCCTTGGCGAAGCCCTCGGCCATCTCCTCTTCCTTGGCGAGGAACGATTTCGGAATTAATAGGGGGAAATAGGCGTTTACATGGCCGGTGTCCTTGAACATGCGGTCGAGGGCGCGCTGCATCTTCTCCCAGATGGCGTAGCCGTGCGGCTTGATCACCATGCAGCCGCGCACGTCGGAGTTCTCCGCCAGCCCGGCCTCCTTGACGATGTTCAAATACCATTCCGAGTAATCCTTGGCGCGCGGCGTAATCTTCTCGGCCATGCTCATCCCCCAGAGGTCAGAGGTCAGAAGTCAGAGATCAGAAGTCAGAGGTCAGCCACCGTCTTCTGCTGACGTCTGACCTCTGACTTCTGACCCCTGATATAGAGGACGGACAGGCTGACGGGGAGTGAAGGTTCGCGGAGGGCAGCAGGTGGATGAGGACGATTGGCCCGATTTCCTCGTTTTTCACCCTTTTCTCATTTTTTCTTTGCCACGGATGGGGCCGCGTTGATACGATAATCTCACTTGTCACCATTTCTTCTCCTTCATGTTCTGGAGTCCAGCTATGTACTCTCCACCGCGGAAGGTCCGCTTGGGGCGTCGAGGGTTCACGCTGATCGAGTTGTTGGTGGTGATTGCCATCATCGCCATCCTCATCGGTCTCCTCGTCCCTGCGGTCCAGCAAGTGCGCCAGGCAGCCAATCGCACCACCTGCCAGAACAACCTTCACCAGCAAGCCCTGGCCTGTCACACCCTCCACGACGTTTTCAAGCGGTTGCCACCGCAGGGCGGTACCTTTGGGGGTGCTTACTTCGCCCCGCTCTACTTCCATCTGCTGCCGTACGTCGAGCAGAAGACCGTTTGGGATTCGGCGACCTGGCTGGACCCTGCCGGTGGGGTCGGCACAACGCCAACACCGAATCCCGCCACGACGATCAATATCGGGGTGATCTGGCCGTGCTGGGACTCGGTGAACAAGGGAAACGGTGCTTGGCTGCGGCAAACCAGGATCCCGATCTACCGCTGCCCGTCGGACCCCAGCCTCACCAATTGCCTGGACTGGTGCGACGGCGATGCCTCCTACGCGGGCAACTTCCAGATTTTCGGAGGGGTTGCCAACATCAGTTCCAGTACCAACTGGGACGGCCAGAGCAGAGTGCCGTCGTCGATCCCCGACGGCACCTCGAACACGATCATGTTCGCCGAGAAATATGCGCGCTGCAACGGCAACGGCAACCCCGGCGGCACGTGGTGGATGCGTGGGGTTTATCACGGTGGGGCGATCTTCAACCCCGGCGGCACGGGACTGTCCCAGGACAGCTACCCCGGCGACCGGCTCTCTGCGGTGTTCGCCGGTGGCCGGGGGAGAGACGGCACCGTCTTCGCCACAGGCGCTGCCTCGATGTTCCTCGTCGATCCAGCGGATTTCCTCGTCAACGGCGGGCCGTGCAAGCGCGTTGTCGCCACCTCAGGCCATCCGGCAGGCATCAACGTCGGCATGGCCGACGGGAGTGTCCGGTTCGTGGCGTCGAGCATCAACCCCAACACCTGGTGGGCGGCCTGCACGCCCAACGGCACCGAGCCAATGCCCGCGGACTGGAATCAGTGAAACAGTTCGGTCCGTGGCCGGCCGTCAGATGGCGGCCGGCCGCGGACCGAAGATCACTTCTGCCGATGCCGGCTTTCCCCAGACATCTCACTGCGTCACTTCAACTCGATATCGTGACTCTGCGCGCCGGCGGTGACCGTGTAGCGGAGGCCGGAAGTCTCAAGTTGATAATAGAGCGGTGGGATCGCGACGTACTTGCCGGGATGCAGGGGAGCAGGTGTCGGCGCCGGTGCTTTTCCCTTCTCCACGGGGGGAGCTTTGATGTCGGGGGGCAGGGCCGGCGGGGGACTCGGTGCGGTCAGAGGCTCCCACTCCCGATTGTCGACGCTGATCCTCACCTCCCCAGGCGGAACCGTGAGTTGGTAGTGGCCGTCTTCCTTGATCATGGTCGTGACGGCGCTCTTGCCGCGCTCGGTCGGAGCGAACATCACCCAACCGCCCGTGACGGGCTTGTTCTGGTAAAGCACTCGCCCGGACACCGTGCCCTGCTCCGCCCCACAGCCGACCAGGAGCGGGAGCAGGAGCAGGGGAGCAAGGTAACCGGCAACCAGGGATGGCGCGCGGCTCAACGGACTTCGCTTCATGGCAGGATCTCCGTCGCAGAGAGTGGCTTGCCGGTCGCGAACGTGGCAAAGCGCGGGGGCGGAAGTACCCGCAATGGTTGGGCTACAGAGAAGCACGCGCGAGGGCAAGTGGGGTCGGTTTGCAACCTGCCAAGCAACCGCATCTCGTTCGGCAAGTATCGCATCGCGATTGACGGAGTTCCTGTCTCGCCTGACTCTGGACTCATTCCTGCGCTTTGAAAGACTCGATGCGGTAATAGGGAACAGTCCCCTGGCCCTCCTGCGGCATCACCAGGTGGCCCTCGACGCGGACGAATTGACCGTCCACAAGATAGCCGACGTGACCATTCTCGATGAGCACCACGCGGCCGCCGTGCGGATCGCTCTCATCCAGCGGCGTGTAGCGCAGCCGCCACTCCTTCCGCGTGTGCGAGTATTCCACCTGACTCCGCAACCAGCTGTAGTCCGGGGCGTGTCCGAAGCGCGACGTTTTGGCGGGCGCCTTGGGCGCTGGCGGAGTCACCGGGGCAGGCGGGGCCAGGCCGGCAGGGGTTGGTAAACGCGGCGCCGGCGGCCCAAAGGCGGGGGCAGCCTGCGCTGCGGGCGCCTGCGTGGGGGGCGCTACTGGGGGGAGATGGGTAGGACGCTCCCCCTCCTCGGGGCGGAAGGACAGGCCCGCACGCGGCGGCGCAGGCTGCGGGATGACTCCAGGCTCGTCCGCTCGCTCCGGATGGGCGTAGGGGAAAATGCGCCGCGGCGCCACTTTTGGGTCGAGGGTGCCGCCGCCCAGGTCGGGCGGAGCGATGTTGCTCGCCGCAGAACCCTCCACTCCTACCGGGGCCCACGATGCCGTCCGCACGACCGAACCGGTCCAGACCATCTCCACTTCATGCCGGCAAGAACAACGGTTGCAGCCCCCGAGGAGAGCGATGCTGGACATGCAGGCCGCCAACCCTTGGGTGATCGCGTAAACTTGCATCGTTGCCTCGCTTTTTCCTGGCGCCATCCCGGCAAAGTTCCATGCGCACCGAGTTTGCCTGAAAGGAGGATCGGCAGGAGAAAAGCAGCGCTTGAGGACTTTACCCATCGCCGGGAAAAAGGGTGCTTTGCCGTCTGCCGCGCTCTGGCAGGCGATGCGGATTGTGGGATCTGGGTGAAGGCGTTCTTGCTCCCTTCGAGTCCCCAACAAAAC
>DASPXY010000332.1:0-13349 GCA_035637055.1 Gemmataceae bacterium
GAGAAGATGCAACCATACGGTGGAATCGGCAGCGGCCGGCCCGCTGCGTCCGTGATCAGGAGATTCAGATGCTGAAGCGGGTGCATCGTCCACTCGATCTCGATGGCGTTTGGCGAGACATTCTCTAATTCCACCTCCCCAGCGGTGGGTGATGGTTTCCAACGACCACCACTTTTGTGGCGGAGACGGCAGGCCAGGGGTGGCGCTGCACTCTTCGGGCCACATGGTTGCAGCAGTTGCTCGCTCATGGCTCACTCCTCAAGGGGACTGGTTTCGCTCTCTTGCGAAAGACGTTATACGATTCGCCGTAGAAGTCGCTGATTATCTCTTCGAGGGACATATTGGTTTCGGGGGCCAGGCCATTCTTCGTCTGCAAGCGCGCTGCCTCGTCGAGATAGTTCTGTCCCCCAAGCACACCGGGATCAGTGAGGATTGCCGAATGGATCACGTCGTTCGCGCTTGGACCTCGCCAGACAAGGATGTCTCCTGCTCTCGCCTCCGCTTCAGGAACAGGTTCGTAATACCCCCGCAGGATGGTGGGCACATACCTCCCGTACGGCGAGATCGCCCCACCGGGTGCTGCTTTCCCGCCAAAGGTCAGCCCATGACAAAAATAATCCTCACCGTTGTCCGCACGCCAGACGTGGATCTTGTCGCCAGTCGTCAACTCCACCTCAAACGCTTTCCCTGGCACAGTTGTTTTGTCGGGGCGGGTGAATCCATCCTTGCCGATCGCCTTCATCGTTTCCCCTTTGAAGATCGGCTCGTCCGCTGCTGGCTTCACGACGCACTCCGGTCCCCGGATAGCTTTATTGTAAGTGTACCAACGATTCGTCTCTACGCCGCCCGCAACTTCTCCAGGACGCCCGTCGTCGAGAACCCTGCCCGCAGCCGAGCCAGGTACAACCGGCCGCCGTACGACTCGACGAACTCCGCTCCAACTACCTCTGCTGCCTGATAGTCCGCCCCTTTGATGAGCACATCCGGACGGACGGCCTCGATTAGCCGCAGCGGCGTGGCCTCCTCGAAGATTGCCACGTAATCGACCGCCTGCAGCCCGGCGAGGACATGGGCGCGTGCCTCCACAGAATTGACCGGGCGCCCCTCGCCCTTCAGCTGGCGTACGCGCGCGTCGCTGTTCAGACCCACGACAAGAACGTCCGCCTGCGTTCTGGCCTCTTGCAAATACTGAACATGCCCGGCGTGCAGCACGGCGAAGCAGCCGTTGGTGAACGCCACCCGCTGCCCGTGCCGCCGTCGATTCTCCAGCTCGCTCAGCAAGCCATCGAGCGAGACGATCTTCTCCTGACCGAAGCCGTCCCCGGCAGCGATGCGCGTGCCGCCGTGCAGCAAATCCCGCAGGATCTCGTCGCGCGCGACGGTCGCCACGCCGATCTTCTCGACCTCCAGCCCGCCGGCGACATTTGCGAGGGCAATTGCGTCTTCGTAGTCGGCGCCCGCGGCCAGCGCCAACGCCAGCACGCTCAGCACCATGTCGCCGGCGCCAGTGATGTCGTAGACCGGCCGCGGCCGCGTCGGGAATAGCTGGCGACGGCCGTCGCGATGGACCAGGGCCATGCCGTCCTTGTCGAGCGTGATGACTGCGGCCTCCAGGTCGAGTTGCGCCTGCAACTGCGCCCCGGCTTCAAATACCTGCTCTGTCCCGTGCAGCTCATGGCCGGTGGCGAGTCCCGCTTCGAGCCGATTCGGCGTGATCGCGGAGCAGCCATGATACTTGCGGTAGTCGCTGCCGCGAATCGGATCGGCCAGCACGCGCAGGTCCAGCGCCCGCGCCCCGGCGATCACCGCCGCCAGCAAGCCCGGCGTGCAGACGCCCTTGTCGTAGTCGCTGATGAGCACGATATCCGTCTTGCGCAACTGCCCCGCGATGACACGACCCAGGTCCGCCTCGACCGTTCCGGTCACCGGCGTGCGCACCTCGTAATCGACGCGGATCATCTGCTGCGGGTGCTTGTGCTGGGCGCGGCCGATAAAGCGCTCCTTGACCGTCGTCGGCCGGTTGGTGTCGGTCACGACGCCTTCGTGGTCGATGGTCAGATCGGTCAGCGCCTGACGGACCCGGGCGCCATCGACGTCAGCGCCGACGACGCCGGCGATGGCGACACGCGCTCCAAGGGCGCGGAGCATTGTGGCGACGCTGCTGGCGCCGCCGAGGCGCTCCTCGCGCCGCTCCGCGTGCAGCAGGATGACGGGCGCTTCCTGGCTGATGCGTTCGGCGTCGCCCCAGACGTAGCGGTCGAGCATCAGGTCGCCGACCACCAGGACGCGCGGCTGACCCAGCCCCTGGACAAGATCGATCAGATTGGCGGACATAGGCCACCTCTATTGGCTCTTTGTTTGTAGTCCCGCCTTTAGGCGGTTTCGCGGGAAACCGCCTAAAGGCGGGACTACGAACCTCAACACACCCAACACTTCCTCTCACGCAGCCTGCGCGGGTGTGTCCGCGGTCAGTGGTTGGGCGGCGAGTTGGCAGGCGACGGCGGCGTGCAGCAGCGGCAGCAGCACCTCGTGATGCCCGATCAACTCGATCCCCTCTGCCGAGGGCCGTTCGAGCACGTTGACGCGCGAGCGGTACTGCGCCTGCTTGTCGAGGTTCACGGTCACGAGGCCGTCGAGATCGTGGCCGAAATTGCGCACCACCGCGACCGCTTTGACAAACACCTCCGGCATAACCACCGCCGAACCGAGGTTGAGCCAGACGCCATGCGCCATCCCCGCGACGACGCTGCACAGCCGGCGGAAATCGATCATCGACGCCTCGCCGAGCGCGGCGCCGGAGACGTGCGGGTGCATGTGAACGATGTCGGTGCCGAGCGCGACGTGGATCGTGCAGGGAATGCCCGCGCGGTGCGCCGCCAGGACGAGACTGCAATCGGCATGCGGGGCGTCCAGTCCTTCGAGGTAACGCCCGAGTGCCGCACCCAGCCCCAACTCGTTCTCGGCCCCCATCCGCGCGGCGACGGCGAACGCGTCGGCGGTTTCGCGCGCCATGCCGAACCGCCCGTCGGGCAACTGCGCCGCGACGTCCTCGCTCGTCTTGCCGGCGACAGCCAACTCGAAGTCGTGGATCGCAGCGGCCCCGTTCAGCGCCACGCCTTGCAGCACGCCGCGCTGTACCCAGTCGATGAGGTAGGGAGCGCAGCCGGTCTTGATCACATGACCACCGAGGGCCGCGACGACGGGGCGCTCCGTCTGATGTGCCCGGCACAGATGGGTGCAAACCCGGCGCAGATCCTTCGCGCCGAGTTGGCGCGGCAATGAATCGAGCCACTCGTTGACCGTGGTGCCGGGTGCGACCGGCCGGCCGAGATCCTCAATGAAGACCTTCGATGGGCGCGAATTGAGGTCGTAGGTTTTCAGTCCGTGCAGGTCGAACGGCTCCGCCGTTCGAGTACACCCGTCGGAATGGTTCCATCCGTTCACCCGAGTGCTTCTTTCAGTCTGCGGTCGAGCAACTCCTGGCCCGCCAGGAAATGCAGCCGGATGCGCAGCGCCCACAGGTCGCGCTGGCCGAGGCGGGTCAGGGGCAACTTGACCAGATCCTTCTGGGTGGTGACGACAACGCCCTCCGTTGCCTGTTGCCGCGCCCAGGAACGTAAGTCCTCCACGTCCGTCCGCGCGTACGCATGATGGTCCGGGTAGGCCCGAAACGCACCGATCGTCGCGCCCAGCGCGGTCAGCGTGCGCCGGAACGCCTCCGGGTTGCCGATCCCACAAAACGCCACGAGCGGCTGTTGCAAGATACTCTCCAGCGGTGCCGTCGTCCCCTCCGCGTTGACCCACTCGACCGGGCGATGGCTCGTTTCCGCCAGAGGGATACCGGGTGCGAGGCGGGCGACCTCGTCGCGGAGCCGGGCCAGCGTCGCCGGATCGACCTGGTCGCAACGGGTCAACACGACCGCCCCGGCTCGGGCCAGGCCGCGCGGCGATTCTCGCAGCAGCCCGCGCGGGAACAGGTAACCGTGGCCCCAGGGCACCGTGGCATCGATCAGGACAATGTCGAGGTTGCGCGCCAGGCGACGGTGCTGGAAACCGTCGTCGAGGACGAGCACCTCGCTCTCGGACTGCTCAACGGCCGCGGCGGCCAGGGCGACACGGTCAGGGCCCTGGTAGTGCGGGACATCGGGGAGGTTCTTCTCCAGCACCAGGGCCTCATCGTTCTGCCCTTGCTCGGCGCCGTAACCGCGGCTCAGGATCGCGACGAGGAGTTCCAACCGTCTATAGAACTCCGCAACGTACTCGACACAGGGCGTCTTGCCGGTGCCGCCGAGGGTCAGGTTGCCGACACTGACAACCGGCACCGCCGCCTGATGCACGCGCTTCCAGCCGCGGTCGTAAAGCCAGTTGCGTAGGCGCGTGGCCCAGCTGTAGGGCACACTCACGATTCGCAGCGCTGCCCGCAGCAGGGCCGCCGAAAGGCCGCGCTGCCGGCCATCGATCAGCCTGTAAAAATAGTCGTCCACGTGGTATGCAAACGCCTCGCCCTCCGGGTTCGGAAGCAGGGGAACGTGTTATAGCCTGAGGCGTCCGACGGTGTCAACCGCGATCCGGTTGCAGTCGATTGAACACTCTGGGCCGGGCAAGATAATCAAGGAGACCACCTCGAATGGGTGGAGCTTGTCGCTGGACACTTGATGCCGTTTCTGGCCATGATGGTTCGTGGGTGCAAGGGACGTATTGTTCGTAGTCCCGCCTTCAGGCGGCAACAGCCAGTTCCGCCTGAAGGCGGGACTACAAACAACACGTCCCTTGTTCCGGTACTCACCGCTGTTCCCTGTGGAGAAACAACCCTGTGGCGACCGAGAAAGCTACTGGCCTGGTCCTGCGCACCACCGACTGGAGCGAGAGCAGTCGCATCGCGACTCTGTGGACACGGGAATTCGGCAAGGTGCGCGCCCTGGCGAAAGGTGGCCGCCGGCTGCGATCCAACTTTGAAAGTGCTCTTGACCTGCTGACGGTCTGCAGTATAGTCCTCCTCCGCAAAACTTCCGGCGGTCTCGACCTGCTCACGGAGGCGCAGGTGGTGCGGCGGTTCAAGCGCCTGGGCAACGATTTGCCGGCGCTGTACGCGGCCTACTACATCGCGGAACTGCTCTCGGACTGGACGGAAGAGAACGACCCGCATCCAACTCTCTTTGACGAGGCCCTGCAGACACTGGACGCACTGGGGACACCGGAGATCCCAACCGGCCCCCGGCTGGCACGCTTCGAGCTGGTTCTGTTGCGCGAACTGGGCTATCGCCCCGCCCTGGAAACATGCGCGGTCTGCGCCGCCGAACTGGATGGCAAGGCACTCGCGTTCAGCCCGCCCGCGGGCGGCGCCTTGTGCCGTGGCTGTCAGCCGGGCGAGCGCGATCGGCGACCGCTTTCGGAGGACACCTGGCTGGCACTGCGCCGGTTGAGCGAGAGCCCCGAGGCGGCCCTGGCGCCGTACAGCCCGGAGGTCCGTGCCGAAGTACGTCAGATTCTGAATCACTACGTCACCTGGTCGATGGGGCGCCGGCCGCGCCTGTTGTCCTATCTGGGGAGTTGAAGGTCGTGTCGAACCAAAGCATCACAGCCGACCGTGGCCTTGAACCACAGAGACACAGAGACACAGAGAAGACCAATGAAGAACAGAGAACTGAGAACGGAGAACCGAGAATGAGGCGAAAGCCGGTCCCTCGGACCACGTTCTCCGTTCCCCGTTCTCAGTTCTCTGTTCTTCATTCTCTCTTTTTGTCTTCTCTGTGTCTCTGTGTCTCTGTGGTTCCAATCGGCTGCGGGCCCATCTGGCCCTTCACGCGGAGCACGAGCAATGCGTCGCCGCCGTCCGGGCCGGTTGACGGCATGGTGCTGCGCGGCGGCGAACTGGAGAAGGACACCCTGCCGCGCGAGGGAACGCCCGCCGCCGACCTCGAAGCCGCCAAGCGTCTCTATCAGGAAGCCAATTACGCACAGGCGGAGCCTCTCTTCAAGAAGGTGGCCAACAACACGAAGAACCCCGTTCCGATCGCCGAGGAGGCCATGTATTACCGGGCCGACTGCCTGCGCCTCCTTGGCCGCTATCCGTCGGCCGCCGAGATCTACAAGGATCTGCTGGAAACTTTCTCCACAGGGCGGAGCAAGCACAGCAACCTGGCACGCCAGCGCCTCTTCGACATCGCCAACTACTGGCTGGACGACACGCGCGCCTACATGGAAGTCTGCAAGGAGAAAAAAGAGGGGAAACGTTCGTGGGTGTGGCCGCTCGCTTATCTCCATTTCGACAAGACCAAGCCGGTCTTCGACGAGGAAGGCCACGCTGTCAGGATGCTTGAGACCGTCTACATCACCGACCCGACGGGGCCGCTGGCGGAGAAAGCGCTCTTCTACCTCGGCAGTGTCAAGTTCTTCCACGAGGATTTCCGCGAGGCGGATCACTACTTCGAGCAGTTGCGGGTGCATCACCCCAACGGCAAACTGGCGCCCAAGGCGGTCGAGTACTCGATCATCTGCAAGCAGATGAGTACCGGCGGCTCCGAGTATGATGGCCGGCTCGTCTCCGAGGCGCGCGACCTGGTGCAGGTAGCCTACAATAGCTATCCGGAATTGGCTCACAATCGCAGCGAGTTTCTGAAGGACCAGCTGTACTCGATCGCGCAGCAGCTGGCGGACAAGGATTTCAACATCGCAGAGTATTATCGGCGCGTTGGCAAGCCGGGGTCGGCGTACTTCCAGTATGAGCTGGTGCGACGCCGTTATCCCGGTACGCATTTCGCCCAGAAGGCGACGGAGCGCATGAACGAGTTGCGCGGCAGGGTGGAGAAAGCGCAGGCCCAGGAGGAGCCGACGCGGATCGGCACGACGGTGCCGCCGAGCGTTGGCGTCCCGTCGGCGCCGTCCGCGCCGGGTTCGCCGCTGGAGACGGCGCCGCCGCCGAATGTGTTGCCGCCGTCGATGAACAACGATCGCCGCTAAGAATCGGTTTGACCATTGGCGAGCGGGGGGCGTAAGCCCCCTGATACGATCGAGCCATCAGGGGGCTTACGCCCCCCGCTCGCCAGTATCAGGAGGTCGGCCATGAGGATGCTGCACGCCCGTGGGTGGTACTGCCTGCTGCTGGCCGCGACGTTCCTGCTGCCGGCGTGCTCGTGGGACGGCCATCTCCGCTTCTTCGGCTACACCACCGAGCCGCTCCACGACCCGACCATCCACACCGTCCGTGTGCCGATCTTCGAGAACCTGACCTATCGCAGAGGGCTGGAGTTCGACCTGCAGAAAGCCATTGTCCGCGAACTTGAGTGGAAGTGCCCGACGTGGAAGGTCGTTTCCGACGCCAGCTGCGCCGATACGGAGTTGACCGGCAAGATCGTCTCGCGGACCAAGGGAGTCACCGTCATCAACAATCTCGGCGAGGTGCGCCAGGCCGAGACGAGCATGACGGTCGAGGTAATCTGGCGCGATCTGCGCGAGGGCAAGGGCGGCGAGATCCTATCGCAGCCGCCGGCGATCAAGAAGACCGATCCGATGCCGGAGCCACCGCCCCCTGGAGCGCCGCCGCCGGTCGCCAAGCCCGTCATCATCCAGACGATGGCCACCTTCATTCCCGAGGTCGGCCAGTCGCTGACGACGGCCGAGCAAGAGGAGATCAATCGCCTGGCCCGACAGATCGTCTCGATGATGGAAAAGCCCTGGTAGCCCGGCGAACGGTTCTCCCCTCTCCCCTGGCGGGAGAGGGGAGGAAGCAAGCCCGGCTCGCCGTTCCTGACGAGCACCATGATGACGCACCTTTGGCAGCTTCCCCGCCAGACCCTGGTAATCGGCCGACGGCCCCTGGTCATGGGGATCGTGAACGTCACGCCCGATAGCTTCTCCGACGGCGGCCGCTACACCTCCACCGACGCCGCGACGGCCCTCGGCCTGGAACTGGTCTTGCACGGAGCCGAGATTCTCGATATCGGCGGAGAATCGACCCGGCCGGGCGCGGAACCGGTGGCGTTGGAGCGCGAACTTGAGCGTGTCGTCCCGGTCGTCGAGGCGCTCGCCCGTCGTACGGCCGTTCCGCTTTCGGTCGATACGTCCAAGGCCGAGGTCGCCCGTCGCTGCCTGGAGTGTGGGGCGTCGATCATCAACGACGTTACGGCCCTTGGCGGCGATGCCGACATGGCCGCGGTGGTCCGGGCCTCCGGGGCTGCGATTGTGCTGATGCACATGCAGGGGACGCCGGCCACCATGCAACAGGCGCCGCACTATGATGACGTCGTTGCCGATATTGCCCGCTTTTTCCGGGAGCGACTCGACGCTCTGATGGCGGCCGGTATCGAGCGTGAGCGGGTGGTCCTCGATCCCGGCATCGGTTTCGGCAAGACGCTGGAGCACAACCTGGAACTGCTGGCGCGTCTGGAGGAGTTCCAACAACTGGGCCGGCCGCTTTGCCTGGGCGTGTCGCGCAAGGGCTTCCTCGGCCGGTTGCTGGACCGCCCCGTCGAGGCGCGCCTGGCGGGCTCGCTGGCAGCGGTGTGCCACGCGATGGGCCGCGGCGCCGTCCAGGTGGTGCGCGTCCACGACGTTCGCGAGACGCGCGACGCCGTCAACCTGTTCGCCGCGATCACCGGTGACAAGGTGACCGGGTGACCGGGTGACAAGGTGACCAGGTGAGCAAACTCCCTGTTAGCCTTTCACCTTGTCACCTTGTCACCTCGTCACCTTGTCACCCGCGGGGGGTGTCTTGATCTATCGACTGACCCAGCTCTACGAATCGATTGGTGCTCGCGACCTGGTTCAGATCGCCATTCTCGCGGTGGTCATCTACGGCGTGCTGCGCTTCGTTGGGCGGACATGCGCGGCAGGGTCGATCGGCCGCGGGCTGGGGTTGGTGGTCGTTGGCCTGTTTCTGCTGGCTCAGGTGGTCATCGCCTGCATGGACATGGCCGAACTGGGTACGGTCCTCGACTACCTCCTGACGACGGCCCTGATCGGGGTGATCATTATCTTCCAGCCGGAATTGCGGCGCGGCCTGATGATGCTGGGCCGGTCGAGCGTCTGGCGCTACTTCGCGCCGCAGAGCGAGCCGCTGGCGGATCGACTGGCGGACGCGGCGATTGCCCTGTCGCGCGACTGCGTGGGTGCCCTGATCGCCATTCAGCGCGAGGTGACGCTGGCGCAGTGGATCGAGACAGGCGAACGCATCGACGCCGAGATTTCCGCCGCGCTGATCCGTACGCTGTTCAGCCCGCGCAGTCCCCTGCACGACGGGGCGGTGATCCTGTGCGGCGGTCGCCTCGCGTCGGCCGGCTGTCAGCTGCCGCTGGTGGTACGCGACGGCAGGCAGCCGAGCGGCAACATGCACATGGGGATGCGTCACCGCGCCGCGCTGTGCCTGAGCGAGGAGACCGACGCTCTGCTGCTGGTAGTCAGCGAGGAAACGGGTCGCATCTCGCTGGCTTTCGGCGGCCGGCTGGAGCCGGTGCCGCGCGAGAACCTGTCGCGCCGCCTGGCAGCGCTGCTCAGCGCGCCGGGCGGCTACCCGGTCCGGAAGTCCGCGTGATGCGGAAAAACCCCTCCCCCCAACCCCCTCCCCTGAAAGGAGAGGGGGAGCAAGCAAGGCAGTCTTTCTTCTTCTCCCCCTCTCCTTTCAGGGGAGGGGGAGGGGGTTGGGGGGAGGGGTTCTGACCCGCGGCGGAATGAAAGGAGAACACCATGCGCAGCCTGCGCGGACTCGTGAAACTGCTCCTGCCGGCGACGTGGTTCGCGACCTTCCGGCTACGACATTTCCTGCTCGACGTACTTATCGCCGTCAGTCTCGCCTTCCTGGTCTGGCTCTATGCTCACACGCGCGGTCAGGAAACACTCGACATGATTCTCATCCCGGTGCAGATAACCCTCGCCCCGGGCATCGCCGCGCAGTACGACCTGGAAGTCCACGGCCCCAATCGCATCCCCGTCTCGTTCACGGGCGGCCCGTCGCGTATCCGCGAGTTGCGCGGCCTGCTGCAGCATGGAACCGTCGTGGCCACCACCACCATTAATATCCCCGAAGAGCGACAGAAGGACAATATCTATCGCGATACGATTGAAATCCAGGACGCGGCCATCCCGGTGCCGCCAGGCGTGATGGCCGTCGTGACGGAGGGCCGCAACCAGATCCCCGTGACGCTCCATCGACTGAGCGAGCGCCATCTGCCCGTGCGGTTGGAGTATGCTGGTGAGCCGCGCATCAGTCAGGTCAAGGTCGAGCCGGCGACCGTCCTGGTACGCGGCCCCAAGGCGGTCCTCGACCGCACGCGTTCGCTTCCCACGCAGCCCTACGTCCCGCCGCTCTCCTGGGAGACCGGCGCCGCGGACGGTATCATGCGCGGCCAGGCGTCGCTGGTGAGCGAGCTGGAAGGCCGTCCCGTCCAGGTTTCGCCGGGAAAGGTGTCGATTCGCTTTCGGATCCAATCGCGACAGAAAATCTATGATTTGACCGAGGTGCCGATTCAGTTCCTTTGTCCACCAGACTGCAGCTGGCTGCCGCGCCTCGCGGCCGACCAATCTGCCACGATCAACTTGCGCGTGCTCGGGCCCACGGGCGAGGAGCCGCCGTCGGTGCAGGCGTACATCGATCTAACGCGCGGCAACCACACGCGGGGGCGAAACGTCGAACCGTTGCGCGTACAATTACCCAGGGACTTTCAGCTGACTCCCGACGCCCCGCCGCGGATCGCGTTCGATCTGGAACCGGTCGACAAGGGCGAGGAGTGAACCTGTTTTCCCGCTTGCGGGTTAGCAGGGCGCGAGGCCACCCGCTAACCCGCAAGCGGGAAGACGGAATGACCATCTATGGATCTGCTTGCCTACTGCCACGACCTCGGCCACAAGGCCCGCGCCGCCGCTCGCCTCCTCGCCACCGCCGACGGCGGCCGCAAGGATCGCTGGCTGCGCCTCGCCGCGGATGCTCTCGAAAAGCGGAGCGCTGAACTCCTCGAAGCGAACGCTCTCGATGTCGGTCAGGCCGCTGCCCTGGGGCTGAGTGCGGCACAGGTCGATCGGCTGCGCCTGACCGACAGCCGCATCCGTGCCGCTGCCGCCGGTCTGCGCGAGGTCGCCGTTCTGCCCAACCCGGTCGGCAGGATCCTCGATAGCAGCGTGCGGCCCAACGGCCTGCACGTCCACAAGGTCAGTGTGCCGCTTGGCGTCATTTTCTTCATCTACGAGTCGCGGCCGAACGTCACCGTGGACGCCGCGGCGCTGTGCGTCAAGAGCGGCAACGCCGTCATCCTCCGCGGCGGCAAGGAAGCGATCCACTCCAACAAGGCCCTGCACCAGATCCTCGCCGACTGTCTGCGCGTGGCCGAGTTGCCTGGGGAAGCGGTGCAACTGGTCGAGACCACCGAGCGCGATGCCGTCGGTCACTTGTTGCGGCTGAGCGATTGCATCGACCTGGCGATCCCGCGCGGCGGCGAAAGCCTGATTCGCCGCGTCGCCCAAGAGGCGACGATGCCGGTCTTGAAGCACTATCAGGGCAACTGTCACATCTACGTCGATCGCGCCGCCGACCTCGACATGGCCCAGCGCATCGTCGTCAACGCCAAGTGCCAGCGGCCCGGCGTGTGCAACGCTGCCGAGAGCCTGCTGGTACATGCGGCTGTCGCCAGCGAATTCCTGCCCCGCATCGGCGCCGACCTGCACCGCCACGGCGTGGAGGTGCGCGGCTGCCCGGTGACACAGCGTTTTCTGCCCGCTGCCACGCCCGCCACCGAGGAAGACTTCGCCGCGGAATATCTCGACTTAATCCTCTCCGTGAAGGTCGTAAAAGATCTGGAGGAGGCGATCGCGCACATCGAGCGCTACGGCTCGCGGCACACCGACGCGATTGTGACGAACGATCTGGCGGCGGCGCGACGGTTCACGGCGGCGGTGGACTCGTCGGCGGTGATGGTCAACGCCAGCACGCGTTTCAACGACGGCTATGAATTTGGCCTCGGGGCGGAGATTGGCATCAGCACCGACAAGTTCCACGCGCGCGGTCCGTGCGGCCTGCAAGAGTTGTGCAGCTATAAATATCTTGTCTGGGGGGATGGCCAGGTGCGAGAATAGGGTTGAGGTCAAGCCCACGGGTTGCAACCCGTGGGCTTTCTATGGCCCCGCGAAGGACGACACCATGGACGTGGTAGCGGTGGTAATCATGGCGGTGGTGGTGCCGATGCTGACGGCGGCGGCGTTCCTGCTCGGCCGTCACTTCCAGCGACGGCCCGCGCGCGGCGAGGAACTCTCCGCGGTCACCCGGCAACACATCGATCTGTTCCAGGGCGGCCAGCTCAACCAGAACCTCCTCGATGCCGCGAAAACGCGGCTGCGCGAGTTGCTGGAGCGCGGCGAACTCGCCGCTGTCGAGGCGGCCCTGCGCCCGGGGATGCAGTACGTCGTCCACGTGCGGGCGCTGGCCGAGATCGGCACTGACGACGCCGGCCGCATCCTCGAACGGCAGCTGCAGCGCCGCCTCACCGACGATCAGATGGAACAGTCGTGGTACTGGATCGACCTGGCGAGCAGCCTGCGTCTCCTGAATCGCGAGGAGAGCCTGCCGCACCTGTTGCGCTGTGCCGAGGCCGCCGGCGAGATTCCGCTCGGGCACTTCTTCGCCGCCGAGACGGTCTGTTTCCTTGGCTTCGCCGGCTATCTGCGCCAGCCCGAGACCGGGTTGGGCCGCGCCGCCCTGCGCGTGTTGCACCGCGCCTTGGAAGGGCTGCGCTACGGCGTGCAGCCTTGTGTCGTTCTCGAAGCGCGTCTGGGCGAGGTCGTCGAGAACTTCTGGGACCACCGTCCGGAGAAGGCCCATCCGCTCGTGGCCCGCGTCGCCGTCGAGGCGGTACGGCTGGTGCGGCGGGCGCCGCACGCCCGGGCGGCACTCACCGAGGAAGGCGCCGAGCGCGAGACGTTCGACCTGCAAATGTCGCGGCTGAGCGTGCTGGAGCCAGCGCTGTCCGACTACCTGGACGAGGTGCCGCGTCACCTCGCGAAGGCGCTGCCCCAGGCGCGCGGGCAAGAGTTACGCGATCTCTTATCTGCGCTCAACGACCTGCACGCCGAAGCTGCCGCGGAGGTCATGCCGCTCCTGGAGCGACCGGGCTTCCCCTGCGCCGAACCGGCGGTCGAGGTGCTAACCTGGTCGCACGACCCAAAGGTCGGTCCGTGGCTGCGCGAGTGG
Organism: Gemmataceae bacterium; assembly: GCA_035637055.1. Taxonomy (GTDB): domain Bacteria; phylum Planctomycetota; class Planctomycetia; order Gemmatales; family Gemmataceae; genus DASPXY01. Next base: position 13,172 of record DASPXY010000332.1, read on the forward strand.
ACGCGGCAGCGCGTGTCGCTGACACGGCGAGCCCAATGGCGGCGGCGAGCGCTCCCGCCGCGGCAGCCGTCGGCGCCGCCGGACGTGCCCTACCGCGCCGTGCTGCGTGCCCTGCGCGGCCACCCGTCGCTGGAGACCGAGCGTTTCCTGCTGCTGGCGGCGTGTGATTGGGATCCGA
>DASPXY010000333.1:0-8907 GCA_035637055.1 Gemmataceae bacterium
CAGCAGGTGGGGGGAAAGGTCGTCGAGTTCCGCCACCCGAAGGGAGATGCCTGGAAGGTACAGTTACCCGGCGTGCAGTTCACCGACGAGACCTTCGCCCACCTGCAAGCTCTGGGCCGCATCGCCGGGCTGAACCTGAGCAAGTCGTCGGTCACCGATGCCGACATGCCGAAGATCAACGAAATCGGCAAGCTGTTCCTGGAACTTGACCTGAGCTACACGGCGGTGACCGACGCCGGCCTGGACGCGCTGACCGACCTGTACGTACTCGGGGATCTCAACCTCGTCGGCAGCAAGGCCACCCCTGCGGGAGTAGCCCGCTTCCTGCAAGCCCGTCAGAGTAACCCCAAGGTCCACGCGCTCCGGAAGAATCCCAAGGTCCAACTGCGTTAGAGCCTGAGCGAAACCCCTCCCCCCAACCCCCTCCCCGCAACGGAGAGGGGGAGAAGAAGAGATGTCGTCCTGCTTGCTCCCCCTCTCCGTTGCGGGGAGGGGGTTGGGGGAGGGGTTTCGCTCAGGCACTTCGACCGCTTGTGGCTACGAACGGCGCCTACCGCCGCAAACATGCCGGCAACGCTTGCGGCCGTTGTCCCAGGGCTTCCGCGAGACGCTCGGCGATGAGTTGATGCCCCCGAGCGTTCGCGTGGTGGCGGTCCGCCATGAGTTGTTCCGTGGCGTGACGGCCCTCCCAGCCTGAGAGATTCACCACCTGAAAACCCGCCGTCTCGGCGAGGCCCGCCATCGCCTTTCCTGCTCCCCCTTCCTCGACGCCCAGCATGGGGATGTACACCCAGACCGGCAGAATGCCACGTTTGCGACAGGTCGCAACGATGTCCGCATAAACGCCCTGAACAATCTTGGGGGCGAACCGCTCCAAGCGGACTTCCATCTCCCCCTGTGCCATCTTTGGCGTGACGCCAGCCTCCCGCGCGACCTCCTGGAGGTAGGCCGGCAACTCGTGGCGATTCGCCAGCAGCAGTGCCAGATGACGCACCGGCCCGAGGAACTCATCCTGATGGGCGACATAAAAGATCGCGTCAGGATTGAAATCCAACACCTTGCGCTCGATCAGGTAGCGGCGGTGGATGGCGTAGGACTTGCCGGTTCCGAAGTTCAGCACCTCGACGTTCGCTTTCGGCCGCTCTCCCGCGAGATCCGCTTCCAGAAGGCGAGTGAAGGTTTCCTGATCGCCGACGCCCCAGCCCATCACGACGCTGGAGCCGACAACCACGATCCGGCACACGCCGTCCGGCTTTTCGCGGGTGAGGTTTTTTCGGTCGCGCAGGCCGAGACTGTTGACCGTCAGATGCCGGCCGCCAATCTCCCCACTCCAGCCCGGGATCAGTTCGCGCTCCAGGAAGTCGTTCGTGGGGCGGCTCATGTCGGCGTACGTGCGGGACGACTCCTGTTGCCGCCGGAGTCCCGGCAGTTCCAGGAGTGGGGATACTTGCAAGGGGGTGTCGGCGAGTTGGTCGTAATAGCCCTGGACGGAGATCGCCGCCTCAACCGGCGTCGAGGCTTCCAGGCGGAGCGTGCGGAGCACTCCGGCAACCTCAGGCCCGAGAGCTTCACCCACCTCCCGGTTCCCGGCGACGACCAGCACCAACAACACAGCTGTTGGGACGGCCGGCAACACATAGGAGGGGAGCGGCCGCACGCCGCCGCGAGAGAACCAGAGCCACGCGACCCGTCCCATCGCTCCGAGCGCGACGACGCCCGCCAGGCAGCCCAGCAGGGCCAGGCTGTCCGCGCCGGTCAGCTCCCCCGAGGCCGCGAGGACACGCAAGTACGAGGGGAAAATGGGCAACGTCCAGCAGGCCCAGAACAAGCTCACCAGGAAGAACGTGCCGACGATTTTCAGCGTGAGGATCGCGCCGGTGACGGCCTCGGCGCGGATCCACCCCTCGCCGGGCGCTGGGGTGGGTGCCTCAGCAGCTTTGCGCGTACGTCTCAGGTCGAATTGCAGGCTGATCACCACCGCCACGCCGGCCGCCAGCCACAGCAGCGCCTCGTGCCCGTTCAGGGGCAGTTTGGCGCTCAGCCAGAACACTTGATAGGAGTGGAGCAGCCAGGTCACGCCGAACACCCACAGCCCGGCCGCTACCAGAGCCAGCCGGGTCGGCATTCCCCAGCCGCGCACCGTGAAGAAAGCGGGATAGAAGAACACCTTCGTCATGAAGTCCTTCCAGTAGATATTGATTCGCCGCCAGATGTCGCTGACGCTTGAGGCAAGAAAGTAGTTGTGGTGGGTGCGCGGCAGGTTGAAGCCATAGAGGTGCAGGACGCCGGTGATGATGTGGAACCACCCCGAGATACGCAGATACAGGGCGTAATTGGCTGCCAGGAACAGCACGACGTGAGGCAGGTCGCGCAGCTCGTGTGGAGCGGGATACAGGTAATACTTGATGAGCCGGTAGGCGAGCAGGTGAGTCAGCCCGCGCACGATCCACGCCACCCCGGACTGATAGATCGTGTACGGCTCCCGGTCGTAGTAGGTCTCGCGGAAGGTCTTGAAGTCGAGGACCGGGAACAGGGGAAAGCAGAGATTAGGGAGCGGGAAAAAGTACGCCAGCGTCGGGGACAGGGGCGGCGCGCGCCGTTCATGCCGTGTGTCGTAAAGGTAAACGATCAGACGAAACATGAACATCGAGCCGAGGATCGGCCAAAACGGATCGCTGAAGCGAACCCGCCCGACGAACAGCGCCAGGCCGATCACCAGAAGGAACATGGCCCGATAGCCGACGGGCAGCGGCAGCCGGCACACGACGATCAGGCCGGCGCCGATGCCGATCAGCCAGACGCCGGACGGCCAGCCGAGGATGAGCAAGGCGGCGGCCAGCGACAGCAGCGCGAAGAACGCGGGTCGCCAGGACCACGGCAGCCACGTGTGGATGACGAACCCACCGGCGGCGAGGTACATCACGGCGAAAAATGGGCGATTCGGCTCGATCCGGTAGAGCGAGATGATGAGAAGGATCAGAGCGAGTTGGGCGACGATGGCCAGGAAACGCGGGAGGGAAGCCGACCAGCTGACCGGGTAACCAGGGGACCAGGGGACCAGTTCACCCGCCGATGCGACACGTTGGGACGGTTCCTGGATGCTCTGCTCTTTCACCTTGTCACCTTGTCCCCTTGTCACCGATCGGCCGTTTCCTCGGCGAGGAAGGTGGCCAGCGCCGCCAGCGTGGGATGATCGTCGAGGGGGTTGCTGCGGAAGCGGTATCCGAGCCAGGCTTCGAGATCCGCGACAAAGGCCACGAGCGCGACCGAGTCGAGGCCGCAGTGGCGCAGCGGCTCGTGTGGGCCGAGATCCTCCGGCCGCAGGCCAGCCAGGCGGCTGAGGCGAGCGGTCATCCAGTCCTGGATCTCCTCGGCGCTGCGGCTCACGGCGACGCCTCCCATCGGCGCAGCGTCCCTTGCTCGTAGCCGAGCCGGCAAAGGTGGCGCTGGATCTTGCCGCTGGACGTTTTCGGGATGCTGCCGAATTCCAGTAATTGCAGATCGTGAATGTGCAGATCGTGTCGCTCGGCGACGGCTTGCCGAACCTCGCCAACGAGCCGCCGAACGTCCAGGGTGCGGGGGCCGCGCTCCACTTCCTGGACGACAACAAGGAGCGTTGCGCCGTTCTCTGCTGTCTCGAACGCGGCCCCGCAGCCGGCGCGCAAGCGGGGGTGGGCCGCCTGCACGGTCTGTTCGATGTCCTGCGGGTAATGGTTGCGGCCGCGGATGACGAGCAGATCCTTGAGCCGCCCCGTGATGAATAACTCACCATCCTCCAGGAACCCCAGATCGCCCGTCCGCAGGAACGGCCCGTCGCCGGTGTCCCGGAGGAAGGCGCGGAAGGTATGCTCGCTCTCGTCGGCGCGGCCCCAGTAACCATCCGCCACCGACGGGCTCGCCACCCACACTTCACCGACGCGCCCGGGAGGTTGACGGATCAGCGTCTCAGGGTGGACGATTGCAAGCCGCAGGTCCAACCAGGGCGTGCCGCAGCTCACGAAGGAGCGGGAATCGCCGGGGTACGGCGCGTCGGCGATCTCGCCGCGCTCGAGAGCAGTCGCGCTCACTGTCCGTACCCGGGCGGGGCCGGCAGTGACGAGCAACGTGGCCTCGGCGAGACCATAGCACGAGGAGAAGGCTCCCGGTCGAAAGCCGCTCGGGGAGAAAGCTACCGGGCAGAAGCCACACGGGGCAAAGGCGGCCGCGAAGCGCTCCAGTGTCCGGGGATTGATCGGCTCGCCCCCAAGGATTGCGACGGCCCAGGCGCTGAGGTCGAGTTCTGTCCGCTCCTCGACGGGGATGCGGTCGGCGCACCAGGCGTAGGCGAAGTCGGGCGCGCCGCTCGTCCGCGCCCCATAGCGCGCGATCGCGCGCAACCAGCGGACCGGCTTCTGCAGGAACGCCAGCGGCGACATCAGCACGCAGGGAGTGCCGTGGAACACCGGCTGAAGAACGCCCCCGACCAGGCCCATGTCGTGGTAGAGAGGCAGCCAGGACACGCCCAACCCGGGGCCGTCAGGCCCGAGCGCAGCGTGCATCATGCGTTGGTTGTGCATCAGGTTGCGGTGGGTGACCCGAACGCCGCGCGGCGCAGCGGTCGAGCCGGACGTGTATTGCAGGACGGCGAGGGCGTCGGGGTGACAAGCCCGCTCTCTCCAGGACGTTCCCTCCGAGGGAGGGAGAGCGTCGGTCGCAATCCAGGGGAGATTGCCGACATACGGGATCGCGTTATTCCCGCCACAGAGGGCGGCGAGGTTGCGGGCGGTCAGCACGACCTGCGGCCGGCAATCGGCGGCGATGTTGCTGAGGATCTGCCAGCTCTGGGCCAGCCGGTCAAGCCGCGGCGGGTAAGCGGGGACAGGTACGACGCCGGCATACAGACAGCCGAAGAAAGCCGGGATGAATTCCAGGCCAGGAGCGTAGAGCAGTAAGGCGCGCTCGCCCGGTGGAACGATGTCCTGGAGGGTGGCCGCGAGGGCACGGGCTTGTGAATCGAGGTCGCGGTAGGTCAGGCGAGGTCCCTCTTGCTCCCCATCGACGAGCCAGCAGAAGGCGAGGTCGTCGGGCCGCGTGGCCGCCCGTGTCTGCAACACTTCGGCAATCGAGGTGGCGGCCGTCAGGGGATTGCTCGGGAACACAACACCCTCCGTCAGTCAGCGGCCCCTTTCGTGTTGGAGGGCAGCGCCGTTTCTTGAAGGAGGGGTGTATTGTAGGTCGCCCTGGCGACAGCAACAATCACAATTGGCAACTACCTTTGCCCTTGCCCTGGCTCAAGGGCAAGGATACTGGCCGCGGGTTGCTCTGGCACAAGCCCGGAGCGGCAGCGACGGGACCAACACCACACAAGCCCGGAGCGGCAGCGCCGGGACCAACCCACACAAGCCCGTCGCTGCCGCTCCGGGCTTGTGCCAGAGCAACTCACGGCCAGTATGGCTCTTACCCGTCACTCCTGCGCGGCTTCTTGGTTCGGGGAACCTGTGGTCCGCGGCTCCTTGCCTCGCGCCACAATTCGCCGAAAGCCTCGGGAGGCGTCAACCGCCGTCCCAGCAACAGCAGACTCCAGCATACGAGGAACGCCGTCGCCATCAGGCTGCCGCGCGGATGCGCTCGTTTCGGCACGTCCGTCCCCGCAAGCGCGGGCGAAACTCCCGCCCCCTCCGAAGCCACCGCAGCCTGCCCTTCACCGTCGCCGTCATCTTGTATCGCGACGATGTGAGAGGGCGATTGTCCCAAACTGTAGAGAGGTAGCGCCGTGCCCAGGTCACCCACTGGCACCATCCCGACGGCAGGCAAGACCGGCAGCGTTTGTCCGGCGAGCGCGAACAGGTCAGCCAGCGCGGCAGAGAGGGCTGCCTCATCCATGCCGCCCGGCGTTGGTGTCGGTGTGGGTGTGGGTGCGACCGGGTCCGGCGGAACGGGGGCTGGCGAGTCCGCCACGCCCTCCCAGAAGCCGGCATGAGTCGCCGCGAGCAGCTCGCGGACGAGCACCGCGTTCGACACGGTCGAGGTTTCGCCGCCGGCGCCGAAATCGGGGAGTGTCGCCTGGGTGAGGGCGCTGGCCGCGCTCCGCTGACTGCCGCCCGCCAGGCCCGTCCGGGAGAAGGTGACCGTCGGCAAGGCGTCCAGTCCCAGACCGTCGCCCGACCGCGGCATCGCCCCTGCCAGCATTGTCGGCGTCCCCGTGAACGAGGTCGGCGTCTGCACGGTCGGGATCGACGTGGTAAGGATCGTCCCGTTCAGATCCCTGAGCCGCGGGGTGCTGAAGGCATCAAGGACAATGGTGATCCGATAACGTATCATCCCGTGGATGGACTCGATGAGGACCGGCGCCGCCGTCCCCTCGCTCCCGCTCACCGGAGCGAACCCATGCACTGGGTCGAAGAAACTCACCACGGGAACGGCACCGGTCGGGCTGTCCACCTCGAAGACCAGCGTGGCAACGTCGCGATCGCTCACATTGAGAGCGCGGACGTCGTAAGTGCTCAGGACGGTGCCGAGTTGTACGGTGAACGTGGCGAGCGTGGACGCCGCGACCGCTGCGGCCTCCGTCGGCAACTGCACGACCAGGATCGCCGCGTTGCCGAGGCCGTCCGGTGCGTGGTCCAGGGTCGCATGCAAGCCGTCAACGTCCTCTGTGACGGAGCCGCCCGGTTCGGCGATCCCCATGTGCGCTTCGAGCGGACCGGCGACATAGGTGTTCACGAAGAAGCGCGCGATTCCTTGCCCGCCGTTGCCGTCTGTCACCGTCACCGAGACGATAAAGCTGCCTTCCTGGTCGTAGACGTGCTGGAGGCCAAATGTCCGATCCGAGTTAAACGGGAGCGTTTCCGTCTTGGAGCCGTCGCCGTAATCGACGCCGATGGTCCAGCCGTCGTTGCCGGGGTCGGTGAACTGGCCGCTGCCCACGAAGAGGGTGCCGACCGCGATGAAGGCCAGCGGCCCCGCCGTCACGGCCGGGGCGATGTTGCTGACGGTCACCGTCGCCGTGGCGCTCGCCGAGCCACCGTGCTCGTCGGTAATCGTCACCTGGATGACGTCGCTCGATAGCGGCTTGCCGTCCGGATGGCTTTCATCGTAGCGGTGCGTGGCCTGGAAGCTGAAGATCTGCGGCGCGAGCGCCAACTTCGTGACCTCGGAGCCGTCGCCCCAGTCGATCGTGATCGTGTGGGCGTCGAATGAATTGGGAGCGTCAAAGGTGCCGGTCAGGGTGAGCGACTGCCCTTCGTCGAGGGCGGTGGCGCTGAGGTCGAGGGTTGCCCCCACGGGAGCGATGTCGCGCACGACGACACTGGCCGCGGCGTTCGTCGAGCCGCCGTGGTCATCGGCCACCGTCACATGGACGGTGTCCGTGTCTGCTTTGCTCGCGACGTCATAGCGGTGCGTGGTGCTGAAGGTACGGACGCCCGGAGTCAGGGTGAGTACGGTCGCGGGCGAACCGTCGCCCCAGTCGATCGTGACGGTGTGCTGGTCGCCGGTGCCGGGATCGGTGAAACTGCCATCGAGACTGAGCGACTGACCGACGAGCAGGGCGGCAGCGCTGAGCGTCAGGGCCAGGTTGGACGGCGCCACGTTCGCCACGGTGAGGCTCGCGCTGCCCTGGAGACTGTTCGCCGCGTCGGTCACGGTCAGGGTCTGGCTGCCCGCGGTGCGGAGAACCGTCGGAGTCAGGAAAGTGTGCGTGCCGTTGTCGGCGCTTGTGAATGTGTAATCCGCCGGCAAGGTCGCGGCCGCATCGGAACTGGCGAAGTGGATTGTGCCGCGATAGGCGTTGGCCGTCTGATTCCGGAAGTCGAGCGCGGTCACGATGATGGCCACCGGTTCGCCCGACGTAGCTGACGAGACGACGCTGACGGAGAACGCGACGGCCGGTTGGGCCGCGACAGCAATGCTCGCGACAGCGACGGTCGAGCTAAAGGCGGTGGCGCCGCCGTTCTGCGAGGCGTCGGCAGTGCCGCCGTTGACGCCGCTTGTCTGGTCCCAGGCGCGGAAGGTGAGCCCGTTCGTCACGGTGCCGAAAAAGCCGGAGGCCGGCACGAAGCGGATTCGCGTGAGGGTATCGGCCGCCAGCAGGCGTGCGTTCGTGTCCGAGGGCACACCGAAGTCGATCCAGGTGCTACCGCCGTCGGTGGAGAATTGCCAGGCGCCGTTGCCGTTGTCCACGCCGACCACGGCGATCCCTTGCAGGGCCGAAGCGTCAACGTCGCTGATCAAATTGCCGGCGATCAGGTCGGCGACGCGTGTTCCGTTGTTGTTCGTGTCGCCCTCGTTGATCGGGTCAAACTTCGGCTGCCCAGTGGGGTTGAGGACAGGGGCATCGTTGAGCGCGGCGATCGTGATACTTACCGTGGCGGGGTCGCTCGTGCCGCCATCGCCGTCGGTCAGGACGAAACGAACGGTGCGCGCCGCGGTCGAGGGCGACTCGGAGACGTTGGCATAAGTGACGTTGCGCAGGACAGCCTGGACGGCGGCGCTGATGGCGTTCGCGTTGAACGTGACCACCAGGGGCACCGTGCCGTCGCCCCCCGTGAAGGTGCCAACGGCGATGCCCCCATAGAAGATCGTGCTCCCCGAGACGCCGACCTGTCCGGGGCCGCTCCCCTGGTTGGCGATGGCGAGGCGATCCTCGGCCGTCCCTCCCGCGGTGAAATCGACTGTCAGGGTGCCCCCGTTAAAGTCGGCGTTATCGGCATCGGCGGCGATTGCGCCCGGGTCGATGAGTATCGGCGGATCGCCCTCCCTGTAGACGCGCGTCCCCGGCGACAGACCGATGACGGGCGGCTGGTTGGACTCGTAGGCGCCGATGTCCACCCGCCCGATGATGCGGGCGAAGCCAACGCCGCGCTGGTCGAAGTCCCCCGTGGTGGCGGGGTCGCCGGCGTTGATGGCCGGGCTGCCGGAGGACAGGGC
>DASPXY010000334.1:0-3001 GCA_035637055.1 Gemmataceae bacterium
TACTTCACCCCGTCCGGGCGCTCCATCCAGGCGAAGGGCATCTCGCCCGACATCGAGGTGCTGCAAGAGGTGCCCGAGGAGCTCAAGGCGCGCACCGACACCCGCGGCGAGGCTTCGCTGCGCGGCCACCTCAAGGCCGAAGGCGACGAGCAGACCGGCTCGCAGTCCTATATCCCGCCCGATCCGAAGGACGACAAGGCGCTCCACACCGCGCTCGATCTCATCCGCGGCATCCAGAAGAACTCGGCCTACCCGCCGAACCCCAAGACGGCGGTCCCGAACTAGGGTCGCGCTATCGCGCACGGAACACGGGCGGCCCGGTCCAAGGCTGACAATGAAGGAAACGCGATTGAGGCCTGCAGCGATCAGCCAGCTGCGTAGTATGCTCTCATTTATCTTGGGTGACGCTTACCCTACGCCGGTCTCCACAGCAGACGCTATTCGGCGCGTCCTTCGATTATCGCGACGGCCATGGATAGTCGGTGGCGGATGGCGCCGCCGCCGAGCCTGAGGGCGCCGGGGTAAGAGTAGGCGCAGCCCTTGCTGCAGGCGCCGGCGCTACTGTTGGGGTTGCCGAGGCCACCGGCGGCGATGCTGCCGGACGGGCCGCTGCCACAACCGGCTTCTTTTTCTTCGCAACCGGCTTCTTCGGAGGCGTCACCGCCTGCAGGGTGACGTGAACCGGATTGGGTGCGAATCGCGGCGCAGCGCCTGCGCCCTGCACCTCCGGACGCACCGATACCGTCTGCAACTGGTAGCCGCTCAGCGCGAGCGTCACGGAGAACTCGCTGCCGGGCTGGACCGCGAGCTGGCAGGGCGTGCGACAGCTCTGACCCAAGGACGTTTTCGCTTCTGCCCCTGGCGGTTCGGACTCAATCGCCAGCATCTCCGACTGCGGAGCGGACTTCATGAAATCCAAGCTCGGCATCGTTGTGGAACATGCGGCCAGCGTGAAGCCACACGCAATGACGGCAATAACTCGGCTCATGATCCCCACCCCCTGGGCGGCATTAGGGGCCGCCTCTCCCCAGAGCCACGGCCATGGAGTTCCGGGAGATGCCGCGGAACTTAGAGCCTTCCCGCGCACACTATGGCTGCCGCCCTAAACTGCCTCTAAGTATGGCGCCGATAAGGTAAAATACGATTAACGTTGTTCTGCGGCAGTGGGGCTGCCGCGCCGCAGCAATTGTGGTGGGCGACTGCGAGCTGGCGGTTGCGACGGTCCGGTACGGGGATTCCAACGCAATCGGCTCGACGATAGAAGGATCGGCGTTCTCTGGCTTGTTCACCCGCGTTGAGATCGGCCACATTGGTATCAGGTCAGCCGGGAAGGGTCGCATCAGTTCTCCCAAATGCCGGCGATGCCGAACGGGGCGTCATCGATGCCAGATCGGCGACTGTTTGAATCTCGAAATCGAGCGCGTCGAAGCGACCGCGCCAACAACAGCGTGCTCTGAGTAAAACGACTTGCATGAAAACCTGCACCCAATTCACGCGCCGTTTGGACATGTGGGACGCGGGCGAACACATCATCGAGCACCTATCGACAGTTCGCTTAGCACGTCCGGCTCGACTGAATATCCACCGGCGCGGACGGAGGTATGTGAGAAGTGTCGGCAGTGGCGATGATCGTCCTACACAACCGCCGGCATGATAAGTAGTGCGAAGCCTGGATTGCGCGGCGACGTTCTAGATGCCGCCGCAGCAGCGCCTCCGCAATTTTGCGGGACGGGTATGGCCCAAGTATCGGTACGTGGCGTGGGCGGCCGTGGGTCTGAAAGGCTTCGGGCGGAGGCAAGTCGCCTTCGTAGGCCCACCAGAGGCCGTGTTGTTCTGCGAGCTGCCAGCTCTTTTTTGCCTGCATTTTCCCAGTCATCGGCTCCAATCCTCTTCGGCCTCTCGCTTCAAGTTCGTCAGGCTTCTCGGCGGGTCGGCGACGTGCGGCAGAGTGGTCTCGGACCTGGGATCGAGCCGAGTAGTGACAGATTTCCGTAAAGTTTGCGTGGCACCTCGAAGGCGCCGGGGACGGTCTTCTTGCTTGTCCTGTCCCCGGCGTGCGTTCCAACCGGGCTGATGCGGTAATCCGGTGGAACGCGGTTCATCCCGGTTCAGGCGCGAGCGATCGGGACGGCGACGAACTTTGTCGTCTCGTCCGACTTCAACCGCATCAACACCACTCGCTTGCCATCCTTGTGGGCGTCCCTGACGGCATTGCGCACATCGACCGGGGTAACGACCTTCTTCCCGCCAACATCGAGGATGATGTCGCCGATCTTGAAACCGTGCTCGAAGGCAAGTCCGTTGCGATCGAGATCGATCACGATGACCCCTTCAGAGCCGGCACCTGCGACATGCTCGGCAGACGCGAGCATCAAACCGAGCTTCGGCGCGTCGACGCGATCCGCATCGGCCTTGGGCGCGGCTGCACGCGCTTCGTGCTGCTTCGGCATTTCACCGAGCGTCAGCGAGATGGTCTTCTCTTCGCCCTTGCGCCAAATCGTGAGTTTCACCGTGCCACCCGGAGCCATGTCGCCGATCTGCTTGGCAAGGTCGCGGATATCGTTGACCGGTTGACCGTTCAGTGCGGTGATGACATCGCCCGAGAGGATGCCAGCCTTCGCGGCGGGGCCGTCCGTGAGCGGTTCGGCGACCAGCGCGCCTTTGTCTTCCTTCATACCGAGGCTTTCGGCGATGTTGGTGGTGACGGGCTGGATCTGCACGCCGATCCAAGCCCGGCCAGCCTGCGGCGCGCTTTCCTTGGCGTTCGCGGTCGACGCCGCCGGGAGCATCGATTGGCCGGAACCGCCCGGGCCAAGGAGAAGTGCGGCGGCAGCGAAGCTCGCGCCGGTGGCAAGAAGGACAAGACGCCGCGCCGAACGAGCGCGATCCAGTTTGTCTCGAGGACTGATCATAGTGTCTCCATTGGATTAATGGCGCTGCGGGCGCCGTGCTGGGCGGCTAAATGAAGGCGCCGGCCTTACTGTGAGGTGACGGCCAAATT
>DASPXY010000335.1:0-3122 GCA_035637055.1 Gemmataceae bacterium
CATGTCGCCCGAGCAGGCGCTGGGCCATCCGGAGGCAATCGGCGCGGCGACGGACGTCTACAGTATGGGTGGCGTCCTCTACTTTCTGCTGACCGGGCAGGCGCCGTTCGGGGGACGGACTCCGAGCGAGGTACTGGTCCACGTCACGACGCAGACGCCCACGCCCCCGCGCGCGATCAACCCCCAGGCGTCTGCGGCCCTGGAGGCCATCTGCCTGCGCTGTCTGGAGAAGGATCCGACCCGGCGCTACCCCTCGGCCGAGGCGTTGGGGAAGGCACTCCGCGACACCCTGCAGGAAGACACGCAGGACGACGCAGAGAAATCGGCCGGCGGCAGCCTGCCACCTTCGAGGCAGTCCACGACGTTGTCCTCAACGCTGATCGGTCCCCTCGACCGCTCCACGAGTGGGCGCGGGAGCCGGTCACGCCGGACGCGGATCGGTCTGGCGGCAGTCGCTCTGACTGCCCTCGCCGCGGCGGTGTGGTTTGTGGTGGCCGCCAGGCGGCCGGCCGGCGAATGGAGGCAGCCCCCGGAGAAACTGCGCGCGGACTTCGGGCTCGAGGTCGAGATGCTCGACAAGGACGACAAAGCAATCAGGCCAGGCGACGATGGGATCCTCCAGCTGCGGGCGCAGGAAGCCTTGAGGTTCCGGGTCAAGGTGGCTGAGGATGCTTACGTGGGCATCTGGTCGATCAACAGCGACGGCAGCGTCACTCAGCTTGTCCCGAACGAGGATGAGAAGGACCACAAGTTCCGCAAGGGCGAGAAGCGGTTGGTGCCCCTGGCACCCGCCCATGCCGCGCTGTGCGACGGTGAGACGCCGTTCGACTGGGTCTGGGTCCAGGCCTCAACGCGCGCGTGGGATCCGGACAGGGGCCAGAGCTTTGGCCCGTTTCTGCTCTTCAAGACAGACGCCCACCGTGGCCAGTGGGCGCGGCAACGGGGAAGCATCCGGCTGCGGCGTGAGGCGGCCCTGGCGGAAGCGGTGCTCAAGTTCCGGGTAGTGCCATAGTGCGGGGGGACAAGACCCATACCAGCCCGAAGCGTGAGCGAGGGAGTCTGCTACTCCCTCGCTCACGCTTCGGGCTGGTAAGAGCGCTGTCCCCCAGTGTTTTGTCCAGCCACTCAGAGTGCGGGAGGGTTGGCTCAGATGAACGCCAGCATGCCGACGGCGGAGCGTCTCTTCGTCCTGAGTCTCGGTGTCGTCCTTTGTGTGGGTGTGCCGCCCAAGTCGGCGCCCGCGCAGGCAGGTGGGGCGTCCCTCGCGAAGACGTTAGAGCGGGCCGATGAGTTGTACCGGCAGGACAAGCTGCCCGACGCGGCGATGCTGTACCGTCAGGCCCTGACCACCGCAGCCGGTGCCGACCGTCACCGCTGCTTCGACCAACTGCTGGCGATCTACGTGCGCGTGGGCCGGCAGGACCAGGCCATCCAGACCGGGAAGCAGTACGACGCCTGGTTGCGCAAGATCGGCGATGGGGTCCGGGCGCGCGCGCTGGCCCTCGACCTCGGTCGCTGGCACCTCGCCCTGGGGCACTACGCCGACGCCGAACCGTACCTGCGACAGGCATTGGCGGATCTCAAGGGCGCCGCGCTGCCGCCCGCCAAGCAGATTACTGCTTTGACCTACCTGGCCCTCGCGGCGGAAAAGCAGGGCGCCGCTTCCCGGGCAGCCCAGGCCTGGCGGGAGGTCGAGACCTTCGCCCGCACGCAGCTGGGCGATGCTGGCCAGCAACTCACCCTGCCGCTGCGCATCGAGTGTACTCGCCGGCTGGCAGACAGCTACCGCTTCCAGGGGCGGCCTGCGGAAGCCATCAAGTGGCTCGAACCAGTGGTATCGGACTTTGGTCGGTTGCAGAAACCGGACCCGGCCGGCAAGCGCGACACCCTGCGCCAGCTGGCCGCTCACCTGACGGCCGCCAAACGCCATGCCGATGCGGAAAAGTACCTGAAGGAAGCACTTGAGCTACATCGGAAGTACGCGGCCGACGACCCGCTTACCCGTGCCGACTTGTCCTGCGAGCTGGCCGACGTGCTGGAGCGGCAGGACCGGCTCCCAGAGGCGACGCTCCTGCGGCAGCAGGCGATTCAGGATTATGGCAGCGTCCTGGGAGATCAGCGACATCCACGACCCAAATTGGCGGGTGCCCTGGCCGCCTTCTGGAAACTGCAAGTGTTGCATCAGCGCGCCGGCCAGTATAACCGCGCGCTGCAGCTGCTCCAGGACTCTGCCGGGCAGTGGGGTGGTGGCCTGATTGAGCCGCGGTTGCACGCCGAACAGGGGCGGCTGCAGGTTCTCCTTGCCAGGTACGCCCCGTCGCGCGAGCTGCTCGACGGCGTCGTCGTCGAGTTGGAGAAGCAAGTACCGCTCAATCTGATCGACCTCCCGCCCGCCTTGCTCAACCTGGCCGTCGCCGAACTGGCCACCGGCGGCCAGCGCAAGGCGACGGAAGCGACCCACCGCTGTCTCGCCTTGTACGAGAAGTACCGCCTGGCCGACGACCTCTTGCTGGTCGATGCGTACAACCTGCTCGGCACGTGTACTGCCCTGGACGGCAACTATGCCGTGGCCATCGGGCACTTCCACGAGGGCGTGACTCGCTGTGCGAAACTGGGGGACGCGGCCGCCCCGCAGCGCTGCAGCCTGTGGCTCAACATCGCCCTGCTGCACAAGGCTCAGGGCGACCCGAAAGCGGCCCAGAAGGCCTGCGAGGAGGCCCAGAAGGCCTACGAGCGCTTCGCTGACACGAACACCTTCGGCTTTGCCGCTCTGGACGCCGCGCGGGCCTCGCTGCTCGTCTCCCAGGGAAAATTCGATGAGGCCAAGGTGTTGGCCGACAGGGTGCTGGCTGTGTGCCAGAAGCACAACAGGCCCGAGGTCACGCTCATGATCACGGCCAGGCACTGCCAGGCCCTGTTCTACCTGCTCCGCCGCGACTTCTCCGCGGCGGAAGAGGCGTGGCTCAAGGTGGCGGAACTCCAGGGGAAGCAGTCGCCCTTGCGGCCGCGCACCCTGAATTACCTGGGCGTGTTGCGCGAGTGCCAGAGCCGGTGGGATGAGGCGGCGAAGTTCTACGAGGAAGCGAAGGCATTACAGGAGAAAAGCCCGCGGGCTTTCCCAG
>DASPXY010000336.1:0-2754 GCA_035637055.1 Gemmataceae bacterium
GCCTTGCGCCTCCCCCCGCGCCGACGCCGGTCTTCAACCCGCCCGGCCTCCTGACCGAGCACTGGCAACAGTATGTCAAGCTCGCCGGGGAGACGCCGTCGCCTGCCGTGTACAGTCCGCATCTGTGGCGCCGCTACCAGGACACCCTGACGCGCTACGAGGAACTGTTGCAGGCCGGCGCTACCGACAACGCTCATGCCCTTGAGATCCGCCTCCGGGAGTACGGCGATCTGATCCGTCGGGGGCGCACGGTCTCGCTGGGGTCTGTCGGCAACTCGTTGAGCATGGCGGACGTCGCGGGGATGGAAAATCCTGTTTCACCCACCACCGACCGTGCCCTGGACGAACTCTGGAAAGCCTTTCCGAAAGAGCACGGCAAGAAATGGGCGGAGCTGCTGGCCGCTGCCGACGGCCAACCCGGCGGCCGCACGGGCTTGCGCCTCCGCCTGACGGAGCGCCTCCTCAAACGCGCCGCGGACGACCCCGGCCAGAACCTCACGACGGCCTACCACCTGCTGCGCACTCTCGACGATCCCCTCAATCCCCGGCCCGTCGAGGCTCACCTGCTGATCATGCTGCATCGCGATCTGCCGCGCAAAGATCCGGCGTCCGCCGCGTCGCCGCCGCTGTTGCCTGCCCGGCTCATCAGCCTGGCCCTGCACGTGCGGGTACGGGCCGAGCGCGCGGCGGTGGGGCTGACGTCTGCGGACGATCAGTCCGTGCCGGCTGATCCGTACCCGTACTGCGCCCAGGTGGTGCCGTGGATTCGCAACCGCATCGAGGAGGCCGACCGCCTGCGGCGGCTCGGCCAGGATCTGCTGTTTTCGACTGACAAGCTCAAATGGAAGGAGGCGGAGGAATTACTCGGCAATGCGGATCGCCAATATCGTCTGGCTCAGGACGAGGCGGTGCGCGTGCGGGCGGCGTTGGCAGTGCGCGATCGTGTGCTTGCCGCTGTGCCTCGTTACGCCGACTGGTTGGCGCGTCAAGCCTCCGGGTTGCAACCCGCGGGCCTGGCCGACGGCCTGCTGGAGCAACTGGAGCGGCTCTGCAAGGATGCTCACACGCTCGCTGACCGCCTGGAGAAGGCGCCTGCGCTGCAAGCCCCCCCGGAGGAGACCGACGCTCAGTACCTGGATCTCGCCGAACAGGCGAATGCCGTGCGCCGCGGCCTCGATGCGATCGAGGCGCGTTTTCGCCCCTACGTCGAGAAACTGTTCGCAACCCAGGATTCGCCCGCTCTCTGGCGCAGCCTCGACGACCTGCTGACGGTCCCTGCGAGCGATGTCAAGCGACGCATGGAACTTCTCGTTCGCAAGTCGCAGGTGTCGCGCAAGTTCTTCGATGCAACCCTCCACGTCAAAGGGGGCCCGCCCGGCGTCGAGGCGCGCACGGTGGAAGAGATGGGCAAGAAATCCGCGGAGGTACGGGGACGGCTGGCGCTGGCGCTGCTGGGCGACCGCTGCTTCAACGAGTTGGGTCGAGAACCAAACGACACGGCCGAGATGGTGCGCAAGTCGCTCGGCCCCTTCCGTGCGGGTGAAGCATGGTGGCAGTCCATCGACAGTGCCGGCGAACAGATCGGTAGGCGGTGGCGGCTGTTGCCGGCTGAGATTGCGAAGCGGCTTCCCGAAAAGGGCCTGAAGGCAGTGGGCCCCCAGGCCATCCCGAACCTGGAGACAGCCGCACGGCTCACGCGACTCGTGGATGGCCCCGGCAGCCTGTTCCCCGTGTTGCTGTCGCGCAATCCTGTTGCCGAGTATCGCGATCATCTCGTCCGGGATCTGGTGCTGTGGCAGGCCGATCGCATGTTGCGCGATTACTGGCATGAGGAGGACGCGATCAAGGTGCCCTACTTCCGGGCGGCGGGGCGGGTCTTCGTCGGCGATGCCCGGCAACTCGACCCGTTCGGGCTGCGTTCCGAGCGGATTCGCCAGGTGGAACAGGAGCTGGCGAAGGACTGGAACGGCCGCCTCTTCCTGGATGTCGGCGCGAAACCCCTCCCCCCGACCCCCTCCCCCGAAGGGAGAGGGGGAGAAGAACTGACTGGCTCCCCCTCTCCCTTCGGGGGAGGGGGTTGGGGGGAGGGGTTTCCCCAAGGCCCCTCAGTGCTGCACATGACCGGTGAGGAGGAATTTCCGCTGCGCTATCGCCTCCAGGTGAACGGCAACCTGGCGGGGTTGGCGGGGCATCCCGTCGTGTGGGTCGATGCCGGGCAGGCGTTGGAAATGCGTGTTCCCGCCGCTGGTCAGCGCATGGCACTATCGGTCGGGGAACGCCCCGAGCCCCTGCGCTGCGTGGTGACGAGTCCACTGTTGCGACAGGCCGAACTCAAGCCGCCGGACGTGCCGAAGGCGACCGAGAGCAGCGTCACCGTCCACGGGCTGTATCGTGGCCGGCATTTCTCGGTGAGCACACGGCTGCTGTTGCACCCCTTGCCCGATGTGACCCTGTCCGTGCTGCCGCCGCCGCTCAACGCCAGCCTCGCTGTCCGTGCCCCGCGGGAGGTCGTGCAGGGGACGCCGCCGCGCGGGGCGCTCGCGATTGTGCTCGACTGTTCGGGCAGCATGGCCGCCGTTCCGGGCCAGCCCCCGGAGAGCAGCAAGTTCGCCGAGGCGGCTGACGCCGTACGCCGCGTCCTGCGCCAGTTACCGCAAGGGCTGCTTGTGAGCGTCTGGGTCTTCGGTCAGGCGATCGATCCGGGCAAGACGACCAACACCCCGGAGGAGACAATTCAGAAACTGCTGGAGCCCG
>DASPXY010000337.1:0-5564 GCA_035637055.1 Gemmataceae bacterium
CTGAACTCGCAAAAATACTCCTGCGTGAACCAATGCTCGCCCAGCGCCAACCGCTCTTCCTCAAGGAAGGCGGCGGGGATGCGTGGACACTCTGCCGCGGTGATTCGCACGCGCGCACGTCGCAGCCGAGGAATGTCCGGCCACAAGCCAACGCTACCTTGCCTGTGCTGCCTGAACCACAGAACGGGTCCGCCACGATGCCACCCGGCGGGCAGAAACTACGGACGAAGAACTCAACGAGGGCCTCTGGGAATGGAGCTTCGTTCTCGTGACAGAGTTCGTCCCCCATGTTGCCCCCGCCAACTGCGCAGCGGATGATATTCCCCGGATTACAGATCTCCGGCTCCTGGTAGATGAACTGTTTGCGGTCCCCGTTCTGCTTCCGATTCGTGGCCCTGCGTGGGTGCCGGCCTTCGGGCGGCCGCTTCCCCATCGCCGTATTGTTACTCCAGGGCAGCCGGCCGCCGCGAGTCGCGCAGACACAAAACTCGTAATCATTGCGAAGCCAATCTGGGCCTCCGCTGCCCGGGATGCCGACGCGATGGTAAAGGGGTGGCTTGCGGAGCGTGATCCCAACCCGCCGGAGTTCGGCCATGAGGATGGCGGGGGCCGCAGACCAGGAGTAATCTGTGGTCTGCCCCTCGACGACGAACGCCACGACTCCCTTACAGCACCGCGAGGCAACCCGGTAAACCTCCACCATCCACGCCACCCAGGTGTCGGTGTCGCGGGCCACACCAAGGTTCTCGCCGTTCTCCAAGTAGAGCCTCGCCTGCTCGTAAGGGGGCGACCCGAAGATGAGGTCGATGCTGTCCGCTGGTTGCTTTGCGAGCCAGTCCAAACAGTCGGCCTGCTCGACACGGCAGCGCTCGCCACAGAGGATGGTGGGCAGGTCCGGGACAGACAGTTCGGGCGCCTGGTGGCGAGCCTCAACCATCGTGGCAATCTGGCCGATGCGTTGGGAGGTCACGCCGTAGTCAGCCGCCACCTGCGCCCTGCTTTCGCCATTCCTGATCCGCTCAGCGATGGTGGGATATTCTGGCCTGGGAATGGTGACGCGGCAGTCTGGGAATGGGGCTGGGGTGAAAGGAATACCATTTTCAGTATCGCTTTCACCATCGGCGTCTTCCCAATCACTGACCGTTTGCTGGGCTACCCCCACCCGCGCCGCCACCTCTCCTTGGGTCAACCCCTGGCTGCGCAGTTCCAGCGCCGTCTTCCGCCGCAATGCGCGGTCACGCCGCAGTGTCTCGTGGACCTCCGCGATTTGCTCGGCGGTCAGTTGCCGACGGGCCAGGTTGAGGGCCAAGCCAAGGGCCAAGGCATCCTCGTCCGAGCGTTCGACCACCTCGATGCGGCATTGGTCCGGGGCAATGTCCCAGCGGTTGGCCCCATCGACAATGCGGCCATCAGGCAGGACGAAGACGAGCTGCAAAACCCCATCGGCAGCAATACTGGCCTCTAGGGCGGCGCGCTGCGCCCGCGAAAGAGGTGGCAGCATCGCTTGCATTTCAGGCCACGGGTGTATCCGGGCCTCGGCCAGCAGACGGCAGGCAGGTTCCAGACGCGCAATCACCCGATCGGTCCCCTGTTCCTGGCTCTCTGAAGTCATGGTCACCTCTTTGTTTGTCCCCAGCCGGCCAGGCGGTACAACGCCTGTGCCCGGTAGGAAGGTTCCGGTATGGTTCGGGCCTACTTGCCTCATGGCATGCCAGCCGGATCAAGGCTGGCGACCTCCAACAGCACTTGCGTCTGATCTCCAACAGCACTTGCGCCTGACCTCGGACCAGCCAGCCAGATCGGCGCCGGACCCTGATCCGTGTGTTGTCAAGGCGCTGGCGGCCCTCGAGCGCTTGGCCTGGCCCCCATTGATGTCACCGTCAGAAGAGCCAACAGGCTCCTCTCTCTGGACTCGCGGGACTGGTCAATCAGCGGCGACATCGCCTCCATCAGCGCCGTCGTGAGTGAGCCTGGCCACGGTGCTGGCCTGCCCGGCCACGAGGCGTGTTGACCAGGTGACCCTGATGGCCACCGCCGCCTGCCGCCAATAGACGATTTCCATCTCCTCCAGGCGCCGCCGGAGCCTGTCCGCGATATTGGGAAGCGGATGATTGCCCACCAGCGCGTCTGCTGCCAGCGCCGGTAGCACTTCTGTGGCGCAGTGGGGGCAACACCCGACTGTCCCCCCGATCCCTGGCCGGAACCCTGACGCCAACGCGCCGCAAAATACGCACTGCCTCGGGGCCGTGCGGCACGGGCATTCCAGATCGCAACCACGATGGTGAATCGCACCCATGTGTTTGGTTCCTCACTTTGTTGAACTCGCGGCCACACAGGGCGCGCGGGCATTCCTTCACAGCGGGCCAACCCCGCACCATTGTTTCATGTCACGCCGGTCTTGAGGCGCTCGGCGATCTCCAACAGCACCTGCTTCTGCTCTTGGAGCAAGTCCAAGACATCCCAACCGCGCGCTGCCTCTAACTCGTGGTCGCGGAGATAGTCCTTGGCGATGCCGAGGGTGTTCGCTGCCAGCACCTCGAATATCGCTGGAGGACAGCCGCGAAAGTCCTCGCGCTTGAGACGCCTCACCGTGGCGCGCAGGTCGGCAAGCAGCTGTTCAGCTGCCGCCTGATCCCAAGGATTCCTCACCTGAGTTTTGGCGTTGTTCCCAGGAACCGGCGGGTTCGTCGTTTCGTCGTTTTTTCCGTTTTTGTCGTTTTGCGGGAGGGTCTGAAGGATGAGACTCTTGTGCCCCCGGATGGTCTCCCGGTCCCGGGCAGTCAGCAGGATCGCTGGCCAAACGTGCAACTTGTCCCCCTCCCTCTCCAGTTGAATCCCACGCCCCTTCAGCCCGAGGAGGAAGTTTTGCGGGTCGAAAACCTGTTCACTTGTCGAGGCAACCATTGCTGATTCCTTTTTTCGAGATACCCCCCCGACCCCCCCACAAAACGCCGAAAATGGGAAAAACGACGAAACGAAGCCATCAGAACGTCTCCCGGTTCGTCATCTCGCTGCTGGCGGGGGATTCCGTCGTTTCTTGGGCCTGAGACGAACCCATCCCGTAGGTGCGGGCCAGCGCCTCAACTTCGGCATGGGTCGTTTTCCATTCGCGGACCTTGCCGGGAGCAGCACGCCGGAACCGCAATCGCTTCAGTAACCACCCCACTTTCCTCGCGTTGGTGAAGTCCTTGCCCTCCTTCGAGTCGGTCAAATCCTCTTGCTCGGCAATCAGGTTCATGAGGCTCGCCAGTTCCTTCGGCGTGAAGACCTTTTCCCCGTCCGGCCCGGTGACCATCTGCCGAAGCGCTTTGATCGCTACCCGGACGGGATCGTCGGCCTCCAGGTCGCTCCGCTCCAGCTGGTATTCCCTCGACAACTTCTCCATGCGCTCGAACAATCCCTCGATCCTGTGCTGCTCTTCGAGCCACAGCGCGACCGCCAGGACGGCACGCCACGGCTCAAGATTCCTACCCGACAGCGCGGCCCGGTCGGCAGACGCGGCGTCGTAATGCCGCAGTTTCGGCAAGACCGCGAGCGCCACGGCCCACAAGTCATCGATCAATCGCCGCCGGTCACAAGGCCAGGTCGCGTGATCCAGAGGGTTCGCCTTGGCCCGGTCCTCGTCCTCGGAGCGCACCAGCGGCACAGTAACAGCGCGGCTGCCCAGGACGCCGTCGGGCAACTTGATCGCCGAGAATAGCCGGGGGCAAAAGGCGTTGATGTACCGCGTCACCCAACGCTCCTCCACCAACTCCTTGACCGTGACGGTCGCGCCGCGACGGTTGCCAGCGAGGAGCAGGGTACGTTTGTCCGGATCGGCGCGCTTGATGTCCATGATGCCCTCAGCGTCGTCAAAGCCGAGAGTCGCGCCATAGTCCGCGAGATCCCGGAGCGAGGCGTAACTGCCGCCGGCCAGGATGACCTGCCCGAGGTAGGCCATCTCACAAACCGTAATCAGGAAGTTGGTCTTGCCCGAGCCAGAGGTGCCGTTGGGCCACAGGTAGCCGATCACGCTGAAGGCGTCGAGCAGGTAGCTCGCTAGAACGTAGCACGCCACCAATTCGCACATGACTGGCTGCGAACTCAGCGACCGGGTGAAGTCCATGAAGCGGTCGGCCACCTGTGCCACCAGGCGGAACACCACCGCCGGGTCGGGCCGCTCGCCGCCCCGGAAGCGCTTGACGCCAGCGCCGCTCCAGAGTCGGTCAGGCGGTGGCTGCGTCGGCATCCTAACGGTGACCTCCAACTCGGCGAGGGGGTGCAGGCCAGGAACTGCCACTGGGGTGTCGGCGAAGACAACGCCGTCGTCGCGGAGGATTACCAGGACAGTTTCGGATCGAGTTTGAGGCGGATCGTACAGAACCACCTCGCCGTTGGCGGCCACGCCCTGCCGCACCGTCACCTGGATCGAGAGCCAGGTCGCCGCGTAGGCGTGGCCACCAACCAGACACAGGGGCCGCCTAATCTCGTCGGGAAAAGCGTCGAGGATAATGGCTTCATTGCAAGCGGTGGGATCTGCGGCCGTCTTCTGTGCGCTGGCCTTCTGTTGTTCTCGGTCATTGAGGGTTTGCGTCCAACTTTCTTCCAGCTTTTGTTTCAGTTCGGCCGGATCCTTGCGCAGTTTGCCAGCGATGCGATTCGCGAGTTTCTCGCGCTCGACCATTGCCCGCAGGTCGGCCATGTCGGTGAATAACAACGTGCCGTCGTCGTCCCGCACATTGACGGTCGCCTTGTGGATTCTGCCATTCACCGGAGCGTCGATTTCAAGCCGCATTGGTCAGACCTCCAGGGAAATGCGAATGTGCTGGTGTTTACCCACTGTGGTGTGTTTCAGACCACAGCCATACTCGTTGCGGCCATAGGCGTGAGCACTCGCGATCCACTTGTTGATCGCGGCTTCCCCTTTTGGTGGGACATTGTTGTTGTCCCACCGCTCCAACCAGGTCGCCGCCTGCTCGTCGCTCAGTCGCAGGTCACGCACCAGAAAGCACGCCAAGTGGAAACCAACGTCGTCGCGGCCCTGGCCTTCGCCGAGGTTGGGCAACTTGCTCATATAGGCGGCGATTCGGCCCTCCAATCCGCCGGTGAATGCCGTGCGGCACAGGAACCCTGTTCGCCGTGGGACCACGATTCGCTGTTCAGCGTCTCGCGGGAGCAGGTTTGGGTTGTCGCCCTCGACACCGAGTAGCCAGGCAACAGCGGCCTCGCCGGCGAGCCATCGGGCTCCGTCCCACACCGTGGACCAGTGATCGCGGCGGTGGTGCTTGCCGGGCAGGCGCACCCAATTACCGCACCCACTAGGGGGGATTTGTGCTTGTTTTGGAAACGTCTCGGGCGGCGCCGTCAATCCGTACTTGGCGAAGTCGCGCACGAGCCAGCGAGCGAACGTGTACGCTCTCGCCGTGGGAATTGCCTCACGGAACACGACGCGCAGATGGTAGCCGCCCTTACCATTGGACGTAGTGAGGATCGGCCGGAATCCGAGCGCTCGCAGGATGACGTACCACGCCAGCGCTGCGGCCAGGTTCACGGCGGGGTCGTTCCCGCCCGGCCCGTGCTGGTCG
>DASPXY010000338.1:0-10565 GCA_035637055.1 Gemmataceae bacterium
CGTGAGGCGCTCTTCCAGGTTCCGGCGGCGGTAGGGCCGCAAGGAAGCGATCAGCAGATTGCCGGTGCGCAGGTGTTCTATGCTGACCAGGTGCCAGTCCGAGAACGGACTGAGCCGCAGCACGGCGAGCAAGGGCTGGTAGCCGTCTTGCCGCCGGCTCGCCAAGCCTTCCGCGTCCTTCTGCTGGAAGGCCACCGAATCCTTCTCGGTCGTTTTGACCTCGGTCGCGTACCTCTCCGTGAGGAGCGCTACGTCCAAGTCCACGCCTTGGACGCCCCGCTCCACGACGTGCTCGAAGCCTGCCAGCCGGCAGGCGACCGCCAGGAGTTTTTGGCAGATCTTGCCGAACTCGCGGGGACCGTGGCGTCGGTGGAGCCTTGTCAGAAGCTGGTAGGTTTCGGTCTTCAAGGTCGTTTACCTTCTGCCGGCGCGTATCCCCTTCTCGGCGGTCCACGCCTCGAACGTATACTCGGTCTTGGCCTTCGTCAACCCGTCGCGCAGATGCTCGTAAAATTCCCGGTCCATCGTCGCCAGCACTACGCGCTTGGTGGCGCACACCCGGTCGAGTACCTTGCACAGCTGCTTCTTGTGTTCCGACCCCAGGCTCTGCGACGGGTCGTCCAGCAGAACGAAGCCAAAGCCGCCCACCTCCGTGCTGGACGAAGCCAGCCCGAGGAAGATCGCCAGGGCGAGGGCGTTCAGATCTCCCTGACTGAGGATCGGCGTCAGGTCGTTGCCGTCCTGGTCCGTGATGTCGTAGGCGTTGCGACCGCGCGTGTCCACGTTCAGGGTGAGCCGGATGCGCTGGACATCCGGGAACCTGGTCAACTGGCGGAAATACTCATCGATGGCTCTCCCGGCCGCAGTCACTTTCTGCTGCGCCTCCTCGTTGGAGGCTGTGCTGAGGGCGGACTTGACTGCCTCGATGTCGGCGACGAACTCCGCGACGCGGTCACGGGCCGCCTCCAGCGCCTGGAACTCAGGTGATTCCTGGATCCTATCGGCGATCTGCTTTTTCTCCGCCAGCTGCAAGATTTCGCGGGTGGCATGCACCTTGTCAAGATCTTCTTCAATCTTCTCCAGGGTCTCCTGCTTCTCCTGGACTGCGGCGCTCAACTGTTTCAGCCGGTGCGCGAGAACCTCCAATTGGCTGTTCAGCAGAGCGAGGGGGTCATCTGCATCGCTCAGCTCTTTCGCGAGCAACTCGCCGACCTCGCGGCGGGCGGTACTGAGTTCCTCCACGAGCCGCGCGAGTTGCTTATCCAATTTCTCGTACGCTTTATCGATCGCGGAGAGCGCTTCGAGTGAGCGCTTCAGCCCCTCAATTTTGTCTCCGATCTTGGCGAGTTGGCCTTGGCGAGCTGCTTCCAGCTTCTTGCGCAGGGTTGCCAGCAAGTTCGGGGCTTCGGTTTCGCAAACAGGGCAGCGGTTCGTCGGCCCGGCTTCATCGATCCGTTCCAGGTAGTTGATCGCCTCTTCGATGAGGACGGCCAGGGCGTCGATGGCCCGCCGGCGGGCCTCCTCGTCGTCGCGGGTCTGTTCCACGCTGGCGATTCGCGCGGTAACTGCTTTCCCTCCCCCGTGCTCCTTGTCCAGTTCACGTGTCTTCTTGCCGATCGTGTCTCGTTGCTGCAGCGCGCTCTCGTAAGCGGACTTCAGCCTGGCCAGTTCGTTCTGGCGGTCCAAGAGTCGCTGCTGCTCTTGCAGGTCCGGGGTCGCCGCCCGAAGTTTGCTGAGGAGCTGCTTGGCCGACTTCTCGAAAGCAGGCAGACTTTGCCACCGGGCCGGCAGTTCTAAGGCCAGGGGGTTGAGGCCGGCCCGCTCGGCGAACTCCTTGAGGGACTGCTGCACTTCACGGGCCGCTTCCAGTGTGCTTGGACCCGTGAGCCGATTGCCGAGGACACCAGCCTCCTGCCGCTTCTCGTTCAGCTCCTTTTCCCAGGCGGCAAGGACATCTCGCACTCTCGTTTCAAAGTCCTCGAACTCCTTACCGAGCTTCTTCTGACGGCCCTGGAGGCTGGCGTCGTTGATCCCGGTCAGCAGGTTCGTGTAGCCGGATAGCCCTAGGAGTCGGTCGATCGCGTCGTTCCGCTCCCTCGGTTCCTGGATGACGATCCGGCGGATGGTCTCCTGGTGCTGATACACAGTGGTCATGAAATCGCGGCAAGAGCAGCCCAGCAGACGTGTCAGGTACTCTTCGGCCTTCTCGCGTTCCACTGGCTTCCCGTCGGGCAAGCACACCTCAAGTTCCTTGACGGGGGTCGGTTTTTTCGGCGCTTTGTATAGTCGGCGGCGGATTCGGTAGGTGCCATCGGAGCCGTCCAGAGTCAGCTCGACCAGGACGTCCGGGGGCTCCAGGTTCCGGTTGGGGACCGGCCAGCCAACCCGCTCACGGATGCCGGTCTGGATGCCCTTGCATTCGTCCCCGAACAGGCACCATTCCAGGGCGTTTAAGGTGCTGCTCTTTCCGCAGTGGTTTTCTCCGAAAAGAATGACGGCAGGCGTGTCGAAGCGGAACTCCTGCTCGTTCAGGAAGCCGCGGAAGCCACGGACCTTCAGGATCCTGGGGGTGAGCATCGTGTCCGCTCCTCAGAGGGTCGCTTTCAGGGCCTCGAGTTTCGCGCCGAAGTCCTGTTGCAATTCGTCCATCGTTGCCTTCAACTCGGCCCCCACAGCGTCTCGGCCGCCCCGTGCAAAGGCGGCCCGCAACTTCTGGAGAAGGTTGACACGGCGTTCGCGTTCTCCGGCGTTGCCCGGCACGTGTCTGGAAACTGTATCGGTGTCGTTCATGCTTGCTCCTCGGAAAGAGATCGTGCTGGAATACTGCCGGTCATTGCCTTCCCCGACCCCACCTTGGCATGCGCAAGGTCGAGGATCAGAGCGCGTGCATCCAGCCCGATGAAGCCGACCCAGGAACTCCCTGAAAGATACAGGGAACGGTACAGCCCTGCAAGCGCCAGCCGAAAAACCGTGTCAGAAACAACGCGGAAAGGGGACGCATCCCAAATAATACGAATCGATATTGTCGTATTATTTGAGCTGCGTCCTCTTTGTGCGTCCTCTTTGTGCGTCCGAAGGGGCGGGAGTCCTTTCTCAAAACGACCCCGCCCCCTTCGAGTGCTTCACCTGCATGCGTTGCTCGAAGACGGAACGGCCGGTATGCTGCAGGAAAGGAGGCAGGCATGATCGAACTCACTCAACAGCAATTGCAAGGGCTGGAAAACCCGGAGGTCACTCCCCCGCGCGTCCTGAATCCCCGGACCAAAGAGACGTTCGTCTTGCTCCGCGTTGACGAATACGAGCGCCTGAAGGAGGACGAGTACGACGACAGTCCGTGGACGAGGGAAGAGCTTCAAGCTCTGGCCTGGGAGGCGGGCAAGCAAGCGGGCTGGGAGGACATGGACGAGTATGATGATATCCCGGAGAAGCCATGAACCGGGGCGACGTGGTCCTCGTCCGCTTCCCACACCCGTCCGGTGTCTGAAAGCGGCGCTGGCGCTGCCGTGACAACCGCCCCCAGAGGCAGTGTTTTCAACCCGGCGCAGCCTCGCCGCGGATCTGCGCCTTCAGAACGTGTCGCAATCGATCCTCGATTTTGCGATGGGCTTTATCCACTTCCTTATCCGTCAGCGTACGGTCGTCCGCCTGATAGGTGAGGGCGAACGCCAGGCTCTTGGTTCCCGCCGGAATGCTCCCGCCGCGGTACAGGTCGAACAGACGCACGCCGCGTAGCAGCTCCCCACCCGCGGTGCGAATCTCGCCAACCAGTTGCTCGGCGGTGACGGCCTCCTCGACCACCACAGCGACATCGCGCAGCGCGGGCGGGAAGGACGGCACGGACGTGTAGGTGTACCGCGCCGGCGCCGCCTTCTGCAAGGCTTCCACGTCCAGTTCGCCTACCAGCAGCACGCGACCGCCTAACTCCTTGAACTCCTTCTGCTGGGCAAGGGCTTCGGCGACGCGCGGGTGCAACTGCCCGAAATGACCGACCGCCTGATCGCCAATCCACAACTCCGCGGCCCGCCCCGGGTGCAGATACTTCGCCTGCGATGGACGATACTTTACCTCCGGCAAGTGCAAATCAGCAACCAGCGCCTCGATCACGCCCTTGAGGTCGAAGAAGTCCAGCGGCTGATTGCCGACCTTCTCACCGCTGCCCGAGTCGCCCCAGAACTCCTCCCGCCGCCGGCCCGTCATCACCACGGCCAGCCGTCGCGGCTCGTCGGGCAGCTTCTCTCCTGCGCGCGGCAGATAGACCGGCCCCAACTCGAAGACACGCACGTCGGCGCTGTGCTTGAGGTTCTCGGCAACCACCTCCAGCACGCCAGCCAGGACACTGTGCCGCATCGCACGGCGATCCTCGTTGATCGGGTTGAGCAGCGTCACGTAATCCGCCGCGGGCAGGCCCAGCGGCGCCTCGCGCTCCGGCGTCGTCAGCGCATAGGTGACGACCTCCTGCAGGCCAGCGCTGACGAGCAGATCGCGCACGCGCTCCTCGAACACGAGCGGTACGTTCGTGTGCTGGGCCGGCAGGCGGTCGGCCATCAGCGTCGCCGGCAGCCGATCGTAGCCGTGAATGCGCACCAGGTCTTCGATCAGGTCGGCGGCGCCGGCCTGGACATCGAGACGATGCGGCGGCACTGTGGCACGCAGATCATCGGGGCCGGTCTGCTCGACGGCGAACTCCAGCGCCCGCAGGATGCGCGTCACCTCGGCGGCTGGCATGTCCATGCCCAGGATGCGGCGCACCTCGCTCAGGCGCAGCGTGACCACCTGCGGCGGCAGCGGCGCCGGGTAACAATCGACCAAACCGCGGCAGACCGTCGCGCCGGCGTGCTGACGCATCAGGTCGGCGGCGCGCTCGGCGGCGGGACGCACCGTCTCGGGATGGATGCCCTTGCTGAAACGCACGCTCGCCTCGCTCGGCAGGTTGAGCGCCTTCATTGTCCGCCGGACGCTGAGGAAATCGAAGTTCGCCGACTCCAGCAGCACGTTCGTCGTTGCCCTGGTCACTTCGGTTTCGGCGCCGCCCATGACACCGGCGAGAGCGATCGGCCCGGCGCTGTCGGCGATGAGCAGATTGTCCGGCGTCAGTTTGCGCTCGTTGCCGTCGAGGGTCTTCAGCACCTCGCCAGGACGCGCCGGCCGCACGATGATCGTCGGTGCCTTGCCGCCGGCGCGCTTCACGAGCACGTCATAGTCGAAGGCGTGCAGCGGCTGGCCCCATTCGAGCATGACGTAATTGGTCACATCGACGATGTTGTTGATCGGCCGCATGCCGGCGTAGGTCAGGCGGCGCTGCATCCAGCCCGGCGCGGGGCCGATCTTGACGCCCTTGAGCAGCATCGCGGCGTAACGTGCGGACAGCTTCGGATCCTCGATCTCGACGCGCACCTGGCCCTCGATCGGCTCGCCTTTTGCCTCGGCGGTGTGCGGCGGCAGACGGACGCTCTGGCCGGTCAGCGCGGCGACCTCGCGGGCAACGCCGATCATCGACAGGCAGCGCGCCAGGTTCGGCGTGATGTCCAACTCAAGGACGATGTCGCCCATGAAATCGGCCAGCGGTTTGCCGACCGGGGCATCGTCTTCGAGCAGGATAATGCCCTCATGCTCATCGCTGATGCCGAGTTCAACTTCCGACATGACCATCGCGTCGCTGGGGACGCCGCGCAGCTTGCTCGGCTTGAGTTCCTTCAGCTGCTTGGGGCTGACGTGGCCGTCGAAGTAACTCGTGCCGGACAGGCCGAGGATAATCTTCTGCCCCGCGTCGCCGAAGTTGATGTTCGGCGCCCCGGTGACGACGACCTTCGGCTCGGCGCCGCCGTAGTCCACCGTCACCAACTTGAGCTTATCGGCGTTGGGGTGCTTCTCGGTCTTGAGGATGCGGCCGGTGATGACCTTGTCGGGCGCCCAGACGGGGCCGGCCTCTTCCGCCTTGACCCGCAGCCCTTCCGGGATCGGCAAGCCCAAGACACGCACCCCGGCCAGTTCCAGACCGGCCAACGTGAGGCGCTCGGCGAGCTTCGCGACCGGTAGGGTCAATTCGACGTAATCACGCAGCCAGTTGAGAGGGACTTTCATAAGTGCAACCACAAAGAGCACAAAGAACACGAAGAAGGGGAGCGAGCAGGCCCTGCGAATCCATCCTTCTTCCTCTTTGTTGTGCTCTTTGTGTCCTTTGTGGTTCAAAATTGTCGCAAGAAGCGCAGGTCGTTCTTCCAGAACTGCCGGATGTCGTCGATGGCGTAGCGCAGCATCGCGATGCGTTGCGGTCCCATGCCGAACGCGAAGCCGCTGAACTTCGCCGGATCGTAGCCGCCGTTTTGCAACACGATCGGATGCACCATGCCGGCGCCCATGATCTCCAGCCAACCGCTGCGCTTGCACAGCCCACAGCCCTTGCCGGAGCAGACGATGCAATCCATGTCCACCTCGATGCTCGGCTCGGTGAACGGGAAGTAGCTCGAACGGATGCGTACCTGCCGCTCCTCGCCGAACAGGCGGCGGGCGAACGCGACGATCGTGCCCTTGAGGTCCGCCATCGTGATGCTCGTGCCGATCGCCAGCCCCTCGACCTGCTGGAACATGATCTCGCTGCGCGTCGTGATCGCCTCGTAGCGGTAGCACATGCCCGGCAGGATGACGCGGATCGGCTCGGGCGCCTGCTCGCGCATCACGTGAATCTGCCCCGGCGAGGTGTGCGTCCGCAGCAGCACCCCCGGCGTCGTCGTGTGGAAGGTGTCCCACATATCGCGCGCCGGGTGGTGCGGCGGCATGTTCAGCAGCTCGAAGTTCGTCAGGTCATCCTCGACTTCGCGGCTCCGGTAAATCTGGAAACCCAGATCGGCGAAGACGGCGGCGATCTCGCGCAGGGTGCGCGTCGCGAGGTGCAGGCGGCCGCGCGGCGCCGGCCGGCCCGGCAGCGTCACGTCCACGCCGCCCTCAGTCAAACTGCGCTCCAGGGCCTTGTCCTTCTCCTGAGCCAGCGCCTGTTCGTGCGCCTGGAGGAGCGTTTGCTTGACGCGGTTCACCTGCTGACCGTAGGCTGCTCGCTCCTCTTTTGGTACAGTCGCGATCTTTTTAATCGCCGCATCCATTTCCCCGCCCTTGCCGAAGTAGCGGCTGTGCCAGGCGCGCAGGGCGGTCTCGTCGCGGCAACTGCTCAGTTCGGCGAGGGCGCGTTCTTCGAGGGAAGCAAGGTCGGACATGGGGAACGTCCTCGGGCGGTCCATGTCCGAAAAAGGGGACATTCACCTTTTCTGCGGCTCACCGCGGAAAAGGTGAATGTCCCCTTTTTCGGACGTTCGTCGAAGCAGGCGGCGGGCGCCGGCAGCTAGACCTTGGGCAGGTGCTGTTTGGCCACCTCGACGATCTGCGTAAACATGTCGGGATCGTGAATGGCCAACTCCGCCAGGCTCTTGCGGTTCAGTTCCACGTTGGCGCGCTGCAGAGCGGCGATGAACTGACTGTAACGGAGACCGCGCATGCGACAGGCGGCGCTGATGCGGACGATCCACAGACGGCGGAAGTCGCGCTTGCGTGCCTTGCGGTCGCGAAAGGCGTAGACGCGCGACCGGATCAGAGTCACGATCGCCTGCCGGAACAAGTTGTGCCGGCTCATCACGAAGCCTTTGGTCAACTTGCGAATGCGTTTGCGGCCCCGAATGACGGTCTTGCCGCTGCGCGCGCGTACCATGAGATGCAACTCCTCAACACCAACCCGAAGCGTCAGCGAGGGATCTTCCAGGAGAAGATCCCTCGCTGACGCTTCGGGTTCGTGTCAAAAACCCTGCTTACGCTCCGCCCATGACCTTGACGTACTTCTTGAGCAGCCGGCTCAACTCGACGACCTTGCCGCGCAGTTGCCGCTTGCGCTTGCCGGTCTTGTGGCTATTCAGGTGCTTTTTGCCCGCCTGGCTGCGCTTCAGTTTGCCATTCGCAGTGACGCGGAAGCGCTTCTTCGAGGCCTTGTGGGTCTTCGCCTTTGGCATGGGTCGCTCGTTTTCGTTTCATTTCATCGCATCCCCCCGCCCCTGGCGAGGGGAATCAGCAGCATTTGTATGGAAAACGCGGCAGGCGTGCAGGGGGCGCTGGCGTTATTTCGGCGCCAACATCGCCGTCATGCGCTTGCCTTCCATCGTCGGCTGTTTCTCGATCTTCGCCAGGTCCGCCAACTTCTCCAGGATGCCGTTGATGATCCGGCGCCCTTCCTCGATGTGCTGCAACTCGCGGCCCTTGAACAGCACGTACACGAGCACCTTGTCCTTGTGTTCGAGGAATTTGCGGGCCTGGTTGATCTTGGTGTCCACGTCGTGCTCGCCGGTCTTGGGGCGGACGCGGATCTCCTTCAATTTCTGCTGGTGGGACTTCGTCTTGTCCTTCTGTTTCTGCTTCTGCAGGAACTTGAATTTGCCGTAATCCATGATCTTGCAGACTGGGGGGCGCTCGTTGGCCGCAACCTCGACGAGGTCCAGCTGCTTCTCACGGGCCATATCCAGAGCCTGCGCCGTGGGCACAACTCCGAGTTGCTCGCCCTCAACGCCAATCAGACGCACCGGACTGATGCGGATTTGCTCATTGACCCGTTGGTGATCTCTTCGTTCGTGCTGCGCGTGACGATCATTGAATCCCGGCAAGGATCTTCTTCTCCTTTTTCCAGGGGACACTTCCCCGCAAGGCGGTCAACCAGGCAGTTCCCAAACGGCTCATGTCTCCGCCCTCCTTGGAAGGTGTCCCGAAGGTTGAGAGCGCACAACGCACCCTCGTGTTGGTTTAGACTCCCGCGACGCCGTTCAGGTTCACCTAAGTTGTCGAATATAACTTACCATCATTACAGGCGGAGGGGAAGCCGTCAACAGGGCTGTTGCGGAAAATGCAGCCTGCACGACCTCGCTCCTGGTATACTACCTCCAACGAGCGGCGGAGTTTATCCCCGCCATCCGGACGGCGGGGATAAACCCCGCCGCTCGTCGTCAGAGGAATCCTCATGGCTATCCCGCAGGTTGCCATCGTCGGCCGTCCCAACGTCGGCAAGTCGTCGCTGTTCAACTGGCTCGCGCGCCGCCGCATCGCCATCGTGGATCCAACCGCCGGCGTCACGCGCGACCGCCTCGCCGCCCTTGTCCGTACCGGCGACCGCTTCTTCGAGTTGGTCGATACCGGCGGCATCGGCATTGCGGACGTTGATAACCTCACCGCCGAGGTCGAACAGCAGATTGACAAGGCCATCGCCGAGGCCGCCGTCGTTCTGTTTGTGGTCGATGTCAGGGCTGGCCTGGCGCCCCTCGATGAGGAGGTCGCCAAACGCCTTCGCTACGTCACTAAACCGATCCTCTGTGTCGCCAACAAGGCCGATAGCCCCGAACTCGATTCACAGGCCGCCGAGTTCTACAAGTTGGGCCGCGGCAAACTGATCTGCGTCAGCGCCCAGCAGAACCGCGGCCGTAAGGAACTGCTCGACCTGATCCACGACCGTCTGCCGCCGCCGGAAGATGAGGCGGCGCCCGACCTCGACAATGCCCTGAAACTCGCGATTGTCGGCCGCCGCAACACCGGCAAGAGCACGTTCATCAACTCGCTGGCCGAGTCGGAGCGCATGATCGTCAGCGAGGTTCCGGGCACGACGCGCGACAGCGTGGACGTCCGCTTCGAGCACGACGGCAAGACCTTCATCGCCATCGACACGGCAGGCGTGCGCCGCAAGGGCAGCATCAGCTCGGACGTCGAGTTCTACAGCATGGCCCGCGCCGAGCGCTCGATTCGTCGCGCCGACGTCGTGCTGCTCTTCCTGGACGCCCAGGAAGAAGTGAGCAAGGTTGACAAGCAGCTCGCCGGCTACGTCCTCGATCAGCACAAGCCGGCGGTCTTCGTCGTCAACAAATGGGATCTGCTTTCGCCGACGCCGACGGGCCGAATGGTGCAGTACCTGCGGGCGGTCTTCCCCAGCCTGGACTACGTGCCGATCGCCTTCATCACGGCGAAGAGCGGCAAGAACGTCCAGGGCGTGCTGAACCTGGCCCAGAACCTGGCCAAGCAGGCGAGCGCCCGCGTCGGCACGGGCGACCTGAACCGCGTGGTCCGCCAGGCCCTGACCCAGCAGCCGCCGCCACTACGCCAGAACCGCCGCGCCAAGGTGTTTTACGCCACCCAGGTCACGAGCAGCCCGCCAACCATCGTGCTATTCACCAACGGGCCGGAATTATTCGACAATACCTATCAGCGCTATCTGCTGAAGACGTTCCGCGATCAGCTACCGTTCCACGATGTGCCGATCAAGATGTACTTGCGGCACAAGCGCCGCGAGGAGCAGGCGCCAGAGGAAGACGCTGCCCCCGCCGAAAGCGTTACCCCACGCTCCAAGCGGCGCAAGCCGAAGGAGGTGGACGTATCGCGGCTGAAGTTCCAGACCGAGGTGAGCGACGAGGAACTGCGCGACCGCAAGCGCTACGACTCGGAATTGTGGCAAGATTTGTGAAGTGGTGGATGGTGGATGGTGGGTGGTGGATGGTGAAGAAGGAGATTGTTCCTTCTTCACCATCCACCACCCACCATCCACCATCCACCAC
>DASPXY010000339.1:0-3498 GCA_035637055.1 Gemmataceae bacterium
GAGTTCCCGGCAGGCGGGCCGATGCAGACCGCCTGGAAGGTGCGCTACGTCGCCAACAACCCCGGTCCGGGCCTGATGATCACCGGCGCCTGGTTCAAGACCACGCCGCAGGACGACTGGCTCAAGGTGATCGGCAATATCCGCCTTTCGGAGATCTTCGTGCCCTACAACAACGGCACGCGCATCTTCGACATCGGCGCCCAGGGCAACTACTCCCTGCTGACCCACACCAAGGGCGACGCCGGGATCAACGGCAAGTTGCTCCACGGAGGCATCGTCGTGCAGGAACTGCGCGACACCGGCATCCTGTGGAAGTACTACAAGCAGGTGCGGCGCGGTCAGGAACTGGTGCTGTGGTCGACCCTCGGCGCGGGGAACTATAACTACATCATGGAGTACGCGTTCCGCGGCGACGGCACGATCACCAGTCGCCTGGGCTCGACCGGTAGAAACTTCGACAACCACGAAACGATCGGCCACATGCACCACGGCTGCTGGCGGGTGGACGTCGATCTCGACGACGCGAAGCACAACTCCGTCTACCTGGTCAAGCGGGTGGAAACGAAGGGAAAGGGATCGAAGGACATTATCGAGCCGTTCAACAAGGGCATCGAGGGCGGGGCAGTGTGGAACGCTAACGAGTTCACGCGCGTCCGCGTCGAATGCACCAAGAAGAACCCGCAAGGCAAGCCCATGTCCTATGAGCTGATCCCGCACCGCCCCGGGACGCCGCGGCACCTCGCCCCTGGCGACGAGTTCACCCACTTCGACTTTTGGGTGACGCCGTATCAGTGGAGTGAGCAGTATTACGTCAACCTGCCGCGCTGGGTGGCCCAGCAGCGAAAGATCACCGACACGAACGTGGTGTTGTGGTACATGTCGCCAGCGTATCACCTGCCGCGCGACGAGGACGGCGTATTCATCAACCCCAAGACGGGCCGGGCGGCGGTTCGCGGCGTGGCGATGACGACGTGGTGCGGCTTCGAGCTGCGGCCGCGCAACGTCTTCGAGAAAAGCCCGCTGTATCCGTGACGTGCGTCCCTCGTTTAGCTGCGGTTCGGAGAACCCCTCCCCCCAGCCCCCTCCCCGCAACGGAGAGGGGGAGCAAGCCAACCAGCATCGCTTCTTCTCCCCCTCTCCGTTGCGGGGAGGGGGCTGGGGGTTGGGGGGAGGGGTTCTCCGAACCGCGGCTAAACAGGGAAGAAACGAAACAGGCCCACGACTAGCAAGGTCGTGGGCCTGGTGAAGCTCAAAAAGTCGAGGTAGTGGCTCCCAGCGCGAGACGACAACCCAACGCGGGTGCCGCCCAGCCACTACCTCGATGGTTGCTGTGGAGACATCCACAACACCCAAAACATACACCTCCCGCTGAAGGCGTGCAAGCAACCCTCCCCAGGCGCTGACGGTTATTTTCCCATCCGGCGACAGGCTTTGCGACGTGCTCAGGATAGGGTGAAAGTGACATCTGCGCCAGCCGTGGAACGCCGGCGCTTTTCGCGTCCGCTGCGGCCTCTCACGATGCCCCGCCGCGCAGCATGCGCAGCGCCCCGGCCTCATCGTCAGCGACCGGGATCACTGTCCCCACCTGCAGGAGTTGAAAGACGTGCTGGACCAGGGGCGGCGGCGAGTGGACCACGAGCGCCCCGCCCGTGTCCCGAAAACGCTTGTGAGTCATCATCAGCCAGCCGACGCCGGCAGAATCGATAAACTCGGAGCCGGCCAAATTGAGCAGCACCTTGCCGGCGAAGCCGCCCGCCCCAAGTACCTGCTCCAGCGGATTGCTCCCTTTCTGCACATCGACGATGGTAATCTCGCCTTCGCTCTGGACGTGCGTTACCCCACCCTCGGACGAGAGCACGGTCAGTTTCATGGCAAGCTTCCCCCAGATCGATCGGCGAAGGTCCGATGCGCCTGACAGGCAGGGCCCACGACTGCTTTCGCCACGGGCGGCCTGCCCAAAGCCGATCGTAGCCCTTCCAGGAAAGATGGGCAAGGGATTCTCTTTGCCACGGTTGCCGCCCTCCCCCGAATCCCCCTTCTGGCTTACTTCTTCGGCACTTCCGGTATTCTCAACTCCGCGCCTTCTCACCTGTCGGGCCATTCCCCTCAGTGGCGTCGAAACTAATGACGATATCGAACAGACATAAGGGCATCGACGGAAGCGGTTGCGCGGGAATGCTCAGGCGCCGCCTGGCGCGAGTGCTGCGTCCTCCGTCTTGCCATCCCGGAGGCTCGTACGTCAACGACTCCCGCGCTGCGGTTGTGCGGCGCGTTTCGACACCTGACAAGGAGGTAATCAGCGTGCGGATTCGCTATTTCACCGGCGGTCGCTGGCGGCCTGTCCTGGCTGTCATCGCGCTCGTGGCGCTCAGTGTGCCCGCCGCGCTCGCCCAGGTTCGTGTCTACCCCGGCGGTGGCGGCTACTGCCCCACCCCCCCCATGCTCGGGACGCCATTTGTCAGTCCCACACCATCGCCGACGCCCTCGCCCACACCGACGCCACCGGAGCCCGGCCGCGATCTCGCCGCGCCGCCGGAGACAGGGCAGGCGCCGGAGCCGAGCCAGGTGGTGTCGTCGGCGGGGCTTGGGGAGAGCACGGCCTCGGGCCGCTCCTATGGCGCCTACATCGACATGGCCGCCCCCGTCAGCATGTACCGTCTCCGCTTCGACTCGGCGTATGGGATGAACCGCCCCGACCGCAACGAATTCTTCTACGCGAAGTGCGGTTGCTTGAAATTCCCCAACCCCCTCGCCCCCGCCGACCCCAGAGCCGCCGGTCCGACTACCCCCGACGGAAGGGCCAATGCCAACGTCGATTTCCAGGTACTCTCGAACTACCTCGAACTGCAACTGGCCAAGCAGCTCTCCGTCTTTGTCGATGTGCCGGTGCGCTGGATCAACCCGGACGCCACCAGCAATCAGGTTGGTCTGGGCGATATCAGTTTTGGTGCCAAGTATGCGTTCATCTACACCGATTGCACGGTCGTGAGCCTCCAGGTGCGTGCCTGGGCCCCCACTGGGGAGCCTGGCGAAGGCCTGGGCACGAACCACTGGACGATTCAGCCGTCGCTGCTGTTGTGGCAGAAGCTCAGTGATCGGCTCTATCTGCAAGGGCAGATTGGTGACTGGATCCCCATCGGCGGGACCGATTTCGCCGGACAGGTGATCGACTACGGCGTGGCCCTGAGCTACGTGGCGCTGGACACCGGCAACTTCCGCGTCATCCCGGTGGTCGAGGCCCTGGGCTGGACCGCCCTGGAAGGCCGCGAACTTGCGCTGCCTGAGAACGTCATCCACGACACGGCAGGCCAGACCATTGTCAACGGCAAGTTCGGCATCCGCTTCGGCTTCGGCCAGCTGAACCAGCCAGGACTGCTCAGCAACTCCGACCTGTACGTCGGGTACTCCCGCGCCCTGACGGGCGACGTGTGGTACAAGGATATGTTCCGCATCGAGTATCGCCTGCGCTTCTAAGCGAGACCCCTCCCCCCGCCCCCT
>DASPXY010000340.1:0-6695 GCA_035637055.1 Gemmataceae bacterium
GGTGGGTCGGCAATGTTGCCGACAACGCCGCAACCTCAACGGGCAATCGGACTTGCCGCTCAGCGCCGACATTTCGGCGCTCTTCGGCGATCCTTGCGGCAGAAGGCTTTACGTTCGTGGCAACATTGCCGACCCACCACCTCGAAAAATGATGTTGATCCGTCGATGCGAAGGTATCCGCGAGATTATGGAGCTGCATTGGCGCCTTGGACACCGCGTCCAACGCTTCGATGCGCGTGCCAAGGATCGTGTTGAGGACGGTAATCAACTCCAGGGGAGTCGTGGGCCGCCCGCGGGCGATGTTGTACACTCGGCCGGCGGCCCGCGGCGCGGTGGCGCTCAGGAGGGTGGCGTGAACCACGTCATCCACGTAGATCAAGTCTTGCTGCCGCAGCAATCCGCCCGTCACCCTCGGCCGGCGACGGGCGAGCATCTGCGTGATGAGCTGGCCGATTTCGCCGGAGTAGGTGTTCCCCGCGGGCTGCCTCGGGCCGAAGACGTTGAAGTAACGCAAGCGGACCGTCTCCAGGCCGTGAACGCCGGTGAAGGCGACGCAGTGTTGCTCCCCGTTGAGTTTGGCGACCCCAGAGGGCGACAGCGGTAGGGGCAGTTCGTCCTCGCGCCGCGGCAGATCGTTGGCGACTCCGTAGACGCAGGAACTCGACGCATACACGACGCGCTTGACGTTCGCCTGGCGGGCGGCGAGCAGCAGGTGCAGCGTGCCGGTCGCGCCGCAATGATGCGTCCGCAACGGATCGGCCAGACTCGGTTCGCCTGGGGGTGGGGCGGCAAGATGAAACACGTAGTCCGCCCCGGCGGTGGCCTTGTGAACGGTGGCGAGGTCGAGCAACGTGCCGCGGACCAGATCAATCTGGTCCTCCACTTCCTCCAGATTCTCCAGGCGACCGGTGCTGAAGTCGTCGAGGACGCGCACCCGATGCCCGCGGGCCAGGAGCGCCTCGACGAGATGCGAGCCGATGAAGCCGGCCCCGCCGGTCACAAGTTTCAATGGGGCCACGCCGAGTCCATCGTGGAGGGTGGGAGGGTAGCGCGCACTCTGTGTTGGTGAGTTGCATGCTCGCTGGATGCGGCCACGGCAAGTCCGCCGTGGAGAAGGCAAGGCGGCTGTCGCCGCAAGTCGGAATGTTGGGGTGATTGTTGAGAGTGTTATGCCTTGTTGGCGCCACCGTTGGCGCCGACGTTTACCCCGCCTTATGTTGACCTAACGAACCGCAGGTTGTCAAGGAAGAAAACGGAAAAAGTGCGTGAACACGTTGCCTCGTTCTGGATCCTTGACGGATAGATGATTGCGGCGTGCCAAAGGGTCGGGTAGAAATGAGCCTGGCAAGAAGGGAGAGATCATGACGGAGGCTGAGTGGCTCACCGGCACCGACCCGCAGAAGATGCTGGTGTGGTTGCAAGTCAGCGGCGCACCAAGCGACCGCAAGTTGCGGCTGTTCGTCTGTGCCTGCTGCCGCCGCATCTGGCATCTGTTGCCGGATGAGCGGAGCCGGAAAGCGGTGGAAGTTGCTGAAAGGTTCGCTGATACACAAGCGGATGCAGGCCAACTGGAGGCTGCACGGGTGGCTGTCTGGGACGTTTCAGAGACGCCGGTCTCCCGATGGGGTGCCGCCTGGGGTGCCGTATGCGACGACGCGTTGGAAGGAGCCTGGGAGGGCCTGCGCGAAGCTGCAGGATGGGGCGATACAAGCAAGGTGGAGCAAAGTGAGGAAGCCCCTCTCCTCCGAGACATTTTTGGTAACCCTTTCCGTCCCTTCATCCTCAACGTCACCTGGGTAACACCGGCCGTGACGGCCCTCGCCCAAACCATCTACGATCAACGCTGCTTTCAGGATCTGCCGATCCTTGCCGACGCCCTCGAAGAAGCGGGTTGCACGAACGCCGACATCCTCGACCACCTTCGCGGACCGGGGCCGCACGTTCGGGGCTGTTGGGCGGTCGATCTCATCTTGGGAAAAGAATAGCGTCCATTGACTCCGGCGATTGTCGCACGCCGACTTGGGGACTCACTCATGCTCGCCAAGCTGAACACCTTCGCTCTCGTCGGGATCGATGCGCTGCCGGTCGAGGTGGAAGTCGATACCGCCCCGGGCCTCCCGAAAGTCATCCTGGTGGGCCTGCCCGAGATGGCCGTCAAGGAGAGTATCCATCGTATCGAGCGTGCCCTCGTCAACCTCGGCTACGACCGCCACCCCGGCCGCACCGTGATCAACCTCGCGCCTGCAGACCTCAGAAAAGACGCGGGTGGGTTCGACCTGCCGATCGCGCTGGGCCTGCTCGTCGCGACCGGCCAGCTCCTGCCCGAACAGCTGCGCGATTTCGCCACGGTCGGCGAACTGGCCCTCGACGGCAGCGTCCGCCCCATCAAGGGCGCCCTGTCGGTCGCGATGGCCGCCGCCGAACGCAAGATCCCGAAACTCCTTGTGCCCGCCGCCAACGCCCGCGAGGCGGCTGTCGTCAAGGATGTCGCTGTCTACGCCGTCAGCAGCCTCGCTGAGGCGGTCGGCATCCTCTCGGGCCAACTCCCCGCCGAGCCGGTCTCCGCGGGTATCGACGAGTTGTTCGCTCGCCTCAATACCTATGAAATCGACTTTAGCGATGTCCGTGGTCAGGAATTCGCGAAGCGTGCGCTCGTCGTCGCCGCCAGCGGAGGCCACAATGTATTGATGATCGGTTCGCCCGGCGGGGGCAAGACGATGCTGGCGAAGCGGCTGCCGACGATCCTGCCACCCCTGACGCCCGGCGAAAGCCTCGAAACGACGCGCATCTACAGCGCGATGGGCCGCCTCGACAGCGAGCAGGCGCTGCTCGCAACGCGGCCGTTTCGCTCGCCGCACCACACCATCAGCGACGCCGGCATGGTCGGCGGCGGCAGCACGCCGGCGCCCGGCGAGATCAGCCTGGCTCACCACGGCGTCCTTTTCCTCGACGAACTGCCGGAGTTCAATCGCAAGAGCCTGGAGGTGATGCGGCAGCCGTTGGAAGAGGGCAAGGTCACCATCTCGCGCGCCCTGACGAGCAGCACCTTCCCCGCCAGCTTCATTCTCGTCGCCGCGATGAATCCGTGTCCTTGCGGCTACCTCGGCGATGGGAAGCGGCCGTGCAAGTGCGGACCAACGCAGATCGAGCGTTACATGGGTAGGATAAGTGGTCCGCTCCTCGACCGCATCGATCTGCATATCGAAGTGCCGTCGGTGCCGTTCCAGGAGTTGGCCGCCACCGCCGACGGCACCTCCAGTGCCGTCATGCGCGAGCAGGTGAACCGCGCTCGCGCCGCCCAGCGACAGCGTTTCGGACTGGAGAGCCATCGCCTCAACAGCCGCATGAGCAGCCGGCAGTTGCGAAAGTATTGCGCCCTCGACGCGGAGGGGAAGGGACTGCTGAAGACGGCGATGGAGGAGTTGGGACTATCGGCGCGAGCGCACGATCGCATCCTGCGGGTGGCCCGCACCATCGCCGACTTGGAGGGCAGCGCCGACATTAAGCAGGGCCACGTCATCGAGGCCATCGGCTACCGCGGGCTCGACCGCAAACTCTGGGCACGCTCGTGAGGCGGTGACGGTGCTGGCCTCGAAAAAAGGAAGCGAGACCAATTTCTCCCCAATTTCTCCGGCAGGAGAAAACGCAAAAGCCCCGGGCAACCCGGGGGCTGGTGGGGTAGGGCAGGCAGGGTGGCTCCCTTCGTGGACAAAGCGTATCTCTGTCAGTGAGGATAACAGCCTCCTGCCTGCCCGGCAACCCTGGCGGTCAATCACGCCTGGCGGCAAACCGTTACCTCCGGCCGTGTGATGGTGGCGGAGCGGAACTCGCGGCGGTAGACCAGTCGCCAAG
The DNA here is from genome assembly GCA_035637055.1 of Gemmataceae bacterium. Lineage (GTDB taxonomy): Bacteria > Planctomycetota > Planctomycetia > Gemmatales > Gemmataceae > DASPXY01. The sequence goes on from DASPXY010000340.1 coordinate 3,853, forward strand.
CCTGCCTAACGAAGATTGAGCGCAGTGACCTTTTTCAGCTGCACGCTACCGAACCACACACCAGACGACCACGGCAGCAATCACGGCGATACTCAGAAGGGCCACCACGAGTGACGCCCTGTCCATACGCGGCGACCAGATCTTCCCGCAACTCTTGCACCGATAGCGCACGGGCTCGTTGGGGCGCTGAACCCACCAGGGCGAAAAGAGGAAGATAAGGGACACGGCCTCGGCCGTCTTCACCCACGCGCGCGGGGGAAGTTTCTCCACGGTCCTGCTTCCACAGCCAGAGCAGGTAACGCCGGGGGCGTCTGGCAGCCCGCCAGGTTTTCCGGTTCGGGTCGTGGCCTTTTCAGGGCTGGGAGCCGGCTTCGCGGCGACATCACGCCGGGGCTCCTCTGCGGGAGGTATTGGCAGGAACATCATTACTCCTCCGCGTCAACAACCAGAAAAACGCGACCTCGGCGCTGTCGTGCTGCCCGTGCCCCGTGGCCGTCCACGCACCCGAGGGACGATCTGGTGAATGGGTGGCAACCCGCCCCGCCCGGCAAGCCGACCTTTTCCAGTTAAACGCTATCGAAAAAATCGGTTTTGATCTGTGCGGGGATGAATGTACCCCGGGCGATGTCAGTTGCAACGTTTTTTTGTTTTGCGGGCGCGGACGATCCCAAGCACAAGGTGGACGGGGGCGGAGCGGCCCTGCCGAATGTACGACCACAAGATGAAGACAGGCACGGTGTACGTGATCGAGTTGAAGGGCTGCACCTTTGCTCCCGTCCTGCGGCTGGAGAACCCCGAGCGTAAACAGGTGGCCCTTCACATCGCTGGCCCCAAGGGTGCGGAAGCGCGCGTCGTTTACAAGGCACCTAAGACCGGCACCTACAAGATCGCAGCAACCTCCGTCGATGAACGAGTGGGCTCGTTCATCCTGACCGTGCGCGAGGGCACCACCGCGGACCTGCCGAAACAGGAAACGGGACCGGTCGCAGCCCTGGTTGGCAAGCCAGCCCCGGAGATCGTCGGTGAGTTCACGATGAACGGCACGACGAAGAAACTCTCCGACCTTCGGGGGAAGGTCGTGCTGGTCGATTTCTGGGCGGTCTGGTGTGGCCCCTGCATCGCCACCTTCCCACACCTGCGCGACTGGACCAAGGAGTTCCAGAAGGACGGTCTGGAAATCCTCGGCGTGACCACCTACTACGAGCGCTTCGGCTTCGACGGGGCGACAGGGAAACTCACGCGGCCGGAAAAGAACCTGGACGCCGACGCCGAACACGCGATGCTGAAGGACTTCGCCACCCACCACAAACTGACCCACCAGCTCATGACAACGACCAAGGAGAACTGGCAAAAGGCGAGTGCGGATTACGGTGTGCGCGGCATTCCGATGGCGATCCTGGGCGATCGGCAAGGCACCGTCCGCAGGGTGCGTGTCGGCTCCGGCTCCGCCAATGCCACCGCCCTTGAGGAAGAGATTCGCAAGTTGCTGAAGGAGCGATGAGACGACTCCTTCGCCGCCCAAACAGTATCGGTTCGTGGCGGCCAGGACGCGCCGCGGCATCCCCACAGCGCACACCTGGACCGCCGAGCATGTTGCCTTGCTCGGCACGCTGCCCGCTGACGAGGTGGCGGCACGGATCGGCCGCACGGCCAACGCCGTCAGCGTCAGGCGGAGCCTGCTGGGTATCGCGCGCGCCTGCAACCGGCGGCAGCGCGAACACGGCGGGCGCAAACTATGACGGATGTGGAATGGACGCCGTCAAGTTGGAAATGGAGAAGGCTGCTCGGAGATCTCCGAGCAGCCTTCCTCGCTCTGGGGCGTCTACTGCAGGACCTGGGAGGAGGAAGGCTCTCGGACCCACCAGGCGAATTCGTCCGGCGCCCCCTGCGGGACCACGGCCGGCGGGGTCGTTCCAGACCGCTGCTCCACTAGGCCGAGAACAAGCGTGTCCCCCGGTCGAGCGGGGGTTTGCGGGCAGCGCGCTTGTGCGGAGAATCCGCGTAGCCACCCAAGAGGGGGCTGACTCGCCCTCGTGTCCGCCGGAGGCGAACTGCGCGGCGCGCGCAGGCCAGCACCGCCGAGCCGGCCGAGACAGCGCCAGCCGTGAGCGTCGCGGACGTCCTGCTTTCACGACTCTGGCTGGCTGCGCTGGCGTCCGGCCCACACCAGGAGCATGCTCCCCCCGAGCAGCAGGCACGACACGACCGCGCTGAGCAGCAGCGCCAGGCGCAGGGCCTCACCGACCCGCGCCTCTTCCTTGTCGAGCGGGCGGATGATCTCCAGCACCCCGCGCACGTCTCCCTCCTGCCAGTCCTTGCGCGGCGACTGCGGGTGTGTGTTGTGGCACTCGACGCAGGAGCGCTGCATGACGCGCGCCTGGGCGTAGCGCACGACGCGCTGCCCGCCGATCTCGGTGAACTCATGGACGGTCTCCTTCCCCTGGCTCTGGCGCAGACGCAGCAGCGCCGCGCGCTCGAAATCATCCCCCGGGCCGCCGTCGGTTCTCCAGGGAAAAGGGTAGTCGCTGTATTGGCGCACCTTGACGCCTGTCCTGCTCGTCTGGCCCAACTGCTCGCCGACGTCGTGCAGGAACGTTGCCGGGATGCTGAGCGGCACGGTACCCGGCGTGGGCGGGACCGTCTTGTTGACCGGAAAGTGCGCCTGCTCCACACGCTGGACGATCCGGCTGTACTCGTTGTTGGCCTTCTCCAGCAGCTCAGCTTGCTGCGCGGCGCTCTCCAAGGCGTTGGAGCGGACCAGCCGGGCTGACAGCAGCGACAGGGCGATCAGTGCCACCACCGGAGCGAGCAGTCCGGCGGCCAGGAGCCCCGCCGGTAGCGGA
>DASPXY010000341.1:0-4297 GCA_035637055.1 Gemmataceae bacterium
AAACCGCTCCGAACTTGACGTGCCAGAGAGGGGCTTGGTGTATCCCTCGCTGACGCTGCGGGCTCGGACGGCAACGATCGCTCCGGCCGTGTTAAATTAGCCGAGCGTGCGCCGCGCCTCAAGGGCTGCGCCAGAAACGACAGCGCCCCGAAGGAACCCACAAGCGCTGCGCCTTGTTCGGCCCACGGCTGCGCGGTAACCTGGCTTTGAAAAGGAGGATCGTGCCATGTCAAGCGATATCATCGACTACAACGCCCCTTCCATGCAGGGCGGCTATCCCCGTCGGCCCGAGGATCTGCCGCACGGCCTGATCTCCCCGCCGGAAGCCGTACGGGAACTGCTGGCGAAGGAGAAGGCCAAGCACCCGCCGGAAGTGTTCAACGCGGCGTGCGAGGAGCGGATATTGAATCAGTGGACGGTCGGCTACTACTTTGACTATCTTGGCCACGAGGTCATCTACCGGCAGACCCCGGCGGGACCGGACGTGCTTGCCGTTGGGTATGAGGAGGGCGAGGCCCTCCGCCGGCGCGTCGGGGAAGAGGAGTACCGGAAGTTCCAGACCTGGATGTCCTGATGAGCCGACTCGTTATCGCCGTCACTGGACAGGTCTTGTGGAACACAGGCGATGTGCGCTTGTGGATTGAACTGGACCTCCTCTTGAAGGACAACGCAGGTGGTTGGAAAAAGCACACATTTCGGCTAGACTCAGGGACAGATCTTACCACCTTCCCTGCGAACCTGGCCAAGCAACTCAACCTGCCTCTCCCTTCAAGCGCGGCCAGCGTTCGCCACAAGCAAACAGGCCTGGAGATCCGCTCGGGCCTGCTTCGCTTTCAGATCGCAGGGATGGATGCGACCGAGTACGTGGTGGCCTGTCTGTTCCTCGGCGATCCGGATGTCCCAACCAGCGGCAAGGCGGCCAACGTCCCGAGAAAACTGCTCCAGCCATTGGCGTTGCTTGACCGCCTCCGGTTCCAGTTTGACAAGAATGCAACCTTGGGAGCGCCGCACGGCGAGATGATCATCGAGAAGAAATGACCAGGCAGGACGGCGAACACCACACGCGGCGACGCGCCCTACCAGCGGGGCCGGCAACTCTGTCTACTCAGCTTCGCCGAAAGCTGCTAAACTTCTGGGGAGCGAGCGACCCGCCGCGCGCCGTTGACCACCCTCCAGGAGATCCACCGGATGCCGCCTGGCCCCGAGCAGCACACCAGCCTGATTCGCAACTTCTCGATCATTGCCCACATTGATCACGGTAAGAGCACCCTGGCCGATCAGTTTCTACTGAAGACCGGGGCGATCTCGCCGCGCGAGTTCCGCGCCCAGGTTCTCGACGACATGGACCTCGAACGCGAACGCGGCATCACCATCCAGATGCACCCCGTCACCATCTATCACACCCAGGACGGCAAACGCTACGAGCTGAACCTCATCGACACGCCCGGCCACGTCGATTTCAGCTACGAGGTGTCGCGCAGCCTCGCCGCCTGCGAGGGCGTCATTCTCCTGGTCGATGCCTTCCAGGGCGTGCAGGCCCAAACCGTCGCCAACGCCTTCCTGGCGATGGACAGCGAGCTGACCATCGTGCCGGCGCTCAACAAGGTCGATTTGCCGGCCGCCCGGCCCGACGTCGTCGTCGCCGAGATGCAGCAGGCCCTCGGCGTCAACCCCGCCGACGTGCTGCGCGTCAGCGGCAAGACCGGCCTGGGCATCGATGAACTCATCGCCGCCATCATCGCCCGCGTGCCGCCACCTCCTGGGAAACCCGACGACCCGACTCGTGCCCTCGTCTACAACAGCCATTTCGACTCTTATAAAGGGGTGGTGGTGTACGTTCGCGTCAAGGAGGGGCGCATCGCGAAGGGCCAGCGCATTCGCCTGATGCGCGGCGGCACCGAGCACGAGGTGATCGAACTGGGCCAGTTCCGGCCGACCATGACGCCCTGCACGAGCCTGTCCGCCGGGCAGGTCGGCTACCTGATGGCCCAGATCAAGACGCTGAGCGACGTCCACATCGGCGACACCGTGACCGACGCCCTGCACCCCGCGACCGAGGCGCTGGCGGGCTACAAGGAGCCGAAGCCGATGGTCTTCAGCGGCCTCTACCCGGTCAACAACAACGAATTTGAGACGCTGCGCGAGTCGCTGGCGAAACTGCGCCTCAACGACGCGAGCTTCACCTACACGCCGGAGAACAGCGAGGGACTCGGCTTCGGCTTTCGCTGCGGCTTCCTCGGCATGCTACACCGCGAGATCATTCAGCAACGCCTGGAGCGCGACAGCGAACTGGATCTCGTGCAGACCGCCCCGAACGTCACCTATGAGATCCTGACGCGCAAGGGCGAAATCATCGTCGTGGACAGCCCGCAGAAGGTGCCCGAAGCCGGCCAGATCGAGGAGTTCCGCGAGCCGTTTGTGCGCATTAGCTTCCTGCTGCCGTCGGAGAACATCGGCGACCTGATGCAGCTCTGTTCGGAGCGACGCGGCATCTACCTGCGCACCGAATACCTGAGCCCGGCGCGCGCCATCCTCGTCTACGAATTGCCCTTGGCGGAGGTCATTTATGATCTTTACGACAAGCTCAAGTCGGTGACGCACGGCTACGGCACGATGGATTACGAACTGATCGGCTACCGCCCCGCCGAACTGGTGCGCCTGGACATTCTCGTTCACGGCAAGCGCGTCGATGCGCTCTCGACGATCGTGCATCGCATCTTCGCCGAGCGGCGGGGGCGCAACCTGGTCAAGAAACTGCGCGGCGAGATCGACCGCCACCTGTTCGAGATCGCGATTCAGGCAGCGATCGGCACGCGGATCATCGCGCGCGAGACGATCGCGCCGATGCGCAAGAACGTGACGGCGAAATGCTATGGGGGCGACATCACGCGCAAGCGCAAACTGTGGGCCAAGCAGGCGGCGGGCAAGAAGCGGATGAAACAGGTCGGCCAAGTCGAAATTCCGCAGGAGGCGTTTTTGGCGGTGCTGGAATCGGATCAGTAACCATTCTGAAAACAGGTGACACCATGAACGACCCATTGGCAGCGGCCGAGCGCCGCCGACAGAACGTCCAGGAAGAGCTTGAGTTCGCGCAAGCGATGGAGCGTTATTGCCACGACCACCAGCGGCCATTTCCGACCTGGGGTGAGGTGCTGGAGGTGCTGCGCGCGGTAGGGTACTCGAAACAGAACGCCCCGAAGGCAAGCGAAGCGAATGGGGATTGGCAACACCTCTGTGCCACACTGAAAGAGGAACGCGACCGGCTGCAACGGGAACTTCTCGAAATGAAGGAGGAGTACAAGGCGGTGCGGTACGCTCTCTATGCCCTCATGCCGAGCGACGTGGAGTTCAATGAAGAGGAAGCGTTTGCGCAGCTGGGCAAAGGACCGTCCCTCAGGGAGTTTGTTGCTGAACTCGAGGAGAAGTACCTCCCCAAGGGGGGCTCGTGATGGCGTTGCAGGAAGGATCGCCATACCGGGTGGATCCTGTTGGCACAGCCAAGCAGCAGATGGTTGACCTTATCGCCAGGGCAACCGCGCTCGGCCAGCGCCAAGAAGTTCTGACCGCGTTGAAAAGCATTATTGACGAGTTGGAGACCCGCCCGCTTGAGTGGGGCGACCCAGAGCATCGAACCCATCAAGAAGGCGGTCGGGTGTACCACGGGATCGCTAAGCCCCTCATCGCGCGGTACGCCGCGTTCGAGGCTGAGAAGGTGGTGTTCCTCTTCGACGTGCGGGCTCTGCCCCATTCCCCGCTCCCGGAATAATGCGAACCCACAGGCGGAAATCCGAGGAGTACCGAGTGCCTGACCGCGGCCGACAGCTCGTCGCCCCCTCAGCGATCCGACGCCTCATCGAAGTCGGCGTGCTCGCCATTTGCTTCCTGCTCGTCCTGCGCCAGTGGGGCGCCGAACCCTATCAGGTTCCGACTGGCAGCATGGCCCCGACGCTCGCCGGGCATCATCGGGCGAAGGACTGCCCGCGCTGCGGCTACCACGTCACCGTCGGCCGCCACGACTTCGACAAGGGCACCGGCCCGGCCCCCTTTCGCTGCTACCGCGGCTCCTTCTGTCCGAACTGCGGCTTCGCTCAGCTCGACATGCATCAGGCCCCCGTTTGGTCCGGCGACCATCTTCTGGTCAACAAGAGCGTCTTCGCCCTGCGCCGGCCGCGCCGCTGGGAAATCATCGTCTTCCGCCTGCTCGGCATGATCTTCGTCAAGCGCCTCGTCGGCCTGCCCGACGAACTCCTCGAAATCATCGACGGCGATATCTACGTCAATGGCGAACTGCAGCGCA
>DASPXY010000342.1:0-4938 GCA_035637055.1 Gemmataceae bacterium
TGGTGGCGAGGGCGGTGGCGGTGGCGGCGATGGCGATGGTGGCGGCGGTGATGGCGATGGTGGTGGCGGCGGCAACGTCACCCCCACCAAGGGGCGAACAGTCGTACCCGCGAGGTACTGAGCCGCCACCTGTTGCGCCGAGAGGCCGACCTGGTAGACGGCTGCCTCGTCGAGTTGGCCCTGGAAGAACGACCAGCCGCCATTCGTGTTCGGCCAACTGGCTGTGTAGCCCGTCCCCAACGTGTAGGCGTAGGCGTTCGCGTAAGCGACCGTCGGCGCCGTCTGTGACACGATGCTGTTGCCGTCGAGGTAGAGCGTCTCGACGCCGCCGGCATACACATCGACGACGAAATGCCACTGACCATCGACGACGATGCCGGGTGCGGTCAGGGGCGACCCTGACCCGTGCCAGAAGAGACTCGCGTGGACTCTGCCATCGGTGCCGACATAGAGCCCCGGTACATGGCCCGCCCCCGGGTCGCCACCCGGCACCCCGGACGCCTCCATCTGGCCGAGGATGACGCCGCCGCTTGTCGTCTTGAACCAGACGCCGAAACTCACGGCGTACTGGTTGGTCGTGCCGCTCGCCGGATAGTTGAACACATCCGGCAGGCTCACGTAGGCATTCGTGCCATTCGTGCCATTGAAGGTGACGGCGGTGCTGCCGCTGTTCGACAGGGCCCCGGGCTGCCCCATGTCGGCGGCGCTGACGTTGTGATAGACGCCATCATGGCCCCCGCCGGTTTCGTCGTAGGCGGCGGACAAGGGAGAGGTTTCGTCCAGCCCCCAGTATCCTGCCGGCGCGTCCGCGAGAACGACAGTGCGGTGGCTCGTCCCGAGAGCACCCAGGGTGCTGTCGTAGGCCGTCGCGGCGATGGCGAAGGTGCCGCCCGTGGTGTAAACGTGCGTGACTTGCGCTGGGTTGCCGGTCACCACATCGCTCTGGCCGTCACCCCAGCCGATCCGCCAGCTCGTGATGTTGGCCGCATCAGGAAGGTTCAGGTTGAGCGTGTACGGCTGGCCCGCGACGGCGCTGCCGGCCCCGGTGACGATCTGTTGCAAGGGTGCGAAAACGAATGTCCCGGCGGCGTAGCGATTGGCGGGACCAGTGTCCAGGTTGTCCGGGAAAGTGCCGGGCGTATCGCCGTAGCGAGCGCTGCCGACGAACTGGATCAGGCCGCCGCCGTCATCGTGGGACCACGTAATCGGCTGAAAAGCGCCGTTGCCGTTTTGCTCGGCGGAGCCGTAGCCCTCGGCAACGATCGTGCCGTGGAAGCCCGGAGGCAGGACCAAGGGTGTCGCCAGCGGCAGGAAACGGCTCCCGTCAGTCAGGGTGTCGGTCTGACCTGGGGCGAAGGAAAGGCTCGCGAGTTGTGTTTGGGTATCGCGGTTGTAGAGCCGGGCGGTCAGCGGCAGCGCGAGCCCATCCGCGCCGCTGTCAAAAACGCCGAGGCTGGTGATGGCGATACCCTGGGCGACGTCGAAATCCATGCCGAGCGGGCCATCGAAGGCCTGCTGCCCGCCAGTGCCGGTGGGCACCTGGTAGGCGATAGTAGAGAGCAAATAACGCTCTTCGAGCGCTTCGACGCGAGGCGTGAAACTGGTTCGGTGCCGACGCGTCATGCGGCCGCGGTGCCGCTGGGAGGTTTGGCGAGAGCGCAAGGGCTCCTCCTGGGTCGATGGTTGGGACATGAGGCCCCCGTGTGTGCTAGAAGACGGACATTGCACGCCGCTGGGGATAGGAGGGGTGTCGGTCCGGCGGGGCGTTCCCTGCCCTTTCGATACCGTGTTCACAAGTGTAGAACACAAAACGCGCGAAGGGAAAGAAAGTGGGGAAAATGTGGCGGCGCTCAGCTCGCAGTCGGGTTCGCGCGTGCGGTGGTCCGCAAACCCCTGGTGGGTTACCGCGGTGCCGGTGGCTGCAGCCCGACCGTCGCCGACGCCGTCCGCAGGAACTCCGCGGCGAGGCCAACTCGTCGGTCGTGCGGCGAATGTGCTTGCCACTCAGACCACGGAAACGGGGGAGCTCTGCAGCCGGCGCGGCTACAGAGCCCCCACCCCTGTGGAACCCGGGCCGCGCCGGTCTGCAGCAGCGGATGGTTCGCCACCGCCGCCCGGTTGCGGAGCGGGTTGACGCCCCCTTGGTAGTGTCCCGCCGCGTCGGGGGCTCGCGCGCGGCGGTGGCGAACTGGTGATTAAGCTGACCGGCCAGTCAGCCTAATTCGGCTCGGTCGGCAGAATTCGGCCCGGTCAGCCTAACACCGCGCCGGTCAGCCTAAGCAACCGCCTGTCAGCCTAATTCGCCCCACCGCTCAACCTATCATCGGGCAGTCGTCCCGCCCCGCTGTCCCGGCTACCAAACGCTCTTCCACAAGAACAGCACCGCGCTCGTCTGTCAACCTCGTTGATCAGTTCTCTCGTTTTCTTCCTTGGCGCCCATCCTGCTCGGATCGGAAAGGGGACAGGGAACCGAGCGCCCACGCGGTCAGCGTTTCGTCGGCGTGAGTCCGACGGTCGCCAGCGCTGTCCGCAAAAACTCCTCGGACAGCCGCTGCGCCAGTTCGTCGGTCTCGCGGCAGGTGCGCTGCCACTCGTGCGCTGGCGTCCCCGGCGGACACGGCGCCGAACCGACTTCCACGTACGCCTTCGCTTTCGGCTCGGTGCCGCTCGGCCGCAGCGCCAGCCGCGCTCGCTCGCCGAACCGAAAGAGCAGGAAATTGCGGGCCGCGGCGTCGGTCGCGCCCTTCAGCGGCCCCAGCCACGAGTCCTCGCTGCGCAAATCCTCGAAGTGCGTCACTGCCAAACCGGCGATCTCCCGCGGCGGCGAGCGGCGCAAGGCGTCCAGCATCCGCGCCATTTGCTGCTTGCCCTCGATGCCGCTCATGACGATCGTCTGCAGGTCGGTGCGGAAATAGCCGAAGCGTTTTTCGATGTCGTGAAGGTAATCCGTCACCGAACGGCCGCGCCGCTTCTGATCGAGGGCGAGTTCCGCCAATAGTAGGGCCGACGCTCCTGCGTCCTTGTCGTGGATGTGCGGCGTCACGAGGATGCCGTGGCTCTCCTCGCTGGCGATCACGAAATCGTCCGGCGTGCCGCGCACGTCCTCGTACGCCCCATGCTCCTCCAGTTGCTTTAATACCTCTGCAATGTATTTGAAGCCAACCAGCAGGTTCTCCACCACCTGCGCCTTGAAGTGCCGCGCGATGCGCGTCACCAGGCTCGTCGTGATCAGCGTCTTGACCACGATCGGCGAGGGCGGCATGCGTCCCTGTTCGGTGAGTTTCTCCAACTTGAAGTGGGTGAGCAGAGCCGCGATGCTGTTGCCGTTCAGGAACGCCAGCGGCCAGTCGGGGGCCTCGGTGGCGCCCTTGTGCCCCGAGTTGACTGCGGCGGCGGCACCGAGGCGGTCGGCGTCGGGGTCGGTGGCCAGGACCAGGTCGGCGCGCGTCGAGCGCGCCAGCGCCTCGGCGCGGTCCAGCGACGCCGGCGCCTCGGGGTTGGGCGTCTGCGTCACGTTCGGAAACTGCCCGTCGGGCTTCATCTGCTCCTCGACCGGCAGCACACGGAAGCCCTGCTTCTGCAGCACCTCCATCGCGGTCATCGCACCGACGCCGTGCAGCGGCGTGAATACCACCGTGATCTCGTCGCCGCGCGGCGGCGGCACCAGCGATTGCCGGCAGCACAACGCGATGTAGGCGTCGTGCAGCGAATCCTCCAGGAAGTGAACGCGACCCGAGCGCACCGCCTCCGTCCAGGAAAGGTGCTTGATCGTCGTCACCTGCTCGACGAGGTCGGCCATGATCTGATCGTCCGGCGGCACGGGTTGGGCGCCGTGCTCGTCGTAGAACTTGCCGCCGTTGTCGTCGGGTGGATTGTGCGACGCGGAAATGTTCAGGCCGCCGTGAGCCTTGAGGCGACGGATGATGAACGACAACTCCGGCGTGGCGAGGTAGCGGCTGCTGTTCTCCGGGAGGATGGAGGCGTGAATCCCGTTGGCCGCATAGACACCGACGGCATACTGGGCGAAGTCCTTCGATGTCAGGTGCAGCGCAGGATTCGGCAGGTCGGGATTGTAGCTCTTGCGGCGATCCTCGAACTGGCGGACGTCGTAGGCGACAACGACCCGGAGGGCCGCGTCGTCGGGAAAATTCTCTTTCAGATATTCGCAATGTCCCTGGATCGAAGCGCCGAGGGTCCAGAGGTTCATGCGGTTGGGGCCGATGCCGACGGCGCCGCGGCGGCCGCCGGTGCCGAAGGGCAGGATCTGGCAGAAGCGATCGAGCAGGCCGGCCCACTGCTGCGATTCGATCAGCCAGGCGAGTTGCGGCTGGTACGCGGCGAAGTCCGGCTCAGCCAGCCATTGGCGGAGGTAGGTCAGGGCGCTGGCCTTGATCGCGGCGTCTGCGCTGAGGGTGTCGAAGCCTGCGGTGGTGCGTGCCAACAAGTCCATGCTGAGACCTCGGCGCCTGGGTATCGATGCGACGGGTGGCCCGATGACCACATGGGCTGATCTACCGCGCCTGCGTGTCGAGGGCAATCGCTCAGGAAGGCGGACCTGTCGTGGTCAGGTTCCTCCCCACCGCCTATCCTGTACTGATGGATGGGCGGGGGACGCTTGCGGGTTCGCATGGGCGATCCTTGTCTCTTGCTCACCCGCAAGCGCGACCGTAGCAAGTTGCGGAGGAGCAGGCATGTCTCGAACAGCCCCCGAAGCGCCCACAGCGCGCGTGAGCCACTTGCCCGCCGAGAAGCGGACCGCGGATGCGCTTGCCCAAGGGGGATTGACCGAACGGACACCTGGAGAAGAGGGGGTGGCTATGACCTGGGGACCGCCGGAAATCTTGACCGCCGCACGCCTGCCAGACCTGTGCCGTCTGGTGTGCGAACGCGCTGGCCTGCCCACACACAGCGAGGGAATCACCACCGATCGCTTCATCG
>DASPXY010000343.1:0-5165 GCA_035637055.1 Gemmataceae bacterium
CTGCTGCCATTGCTGCTGATTTACTACCTTAGCGTGGGCGTCCGCCATGCGCGTTTCGGCTGGCACCTCGCCCTCTTCGCCAGCGAGACGGCGGCGATCGGCGTCAACCTATTCTGGCTCACCGACTGGGTGAGTTACTGGTGGCTGCGTTCGCCGTTCCCGCGCGCCAGCGGCATGCTGCGGCACCGGACGTTCCAGACCATCTGGGAGTCGTCGCTGTGGGGGGGGACGGCCGACCGTGATCTGGCTGTGGTGCTCCTGGGGAGCGCGCTAGTTGGTGTGTGCGTGTTCAACCAGTCCCAGCGGCGCGCGGCGGCGCGGCTGCTCGGCCTCGGGGCACTTAGCCTGGGGGTGCTGGCAATCCTGGGGATTGCGTGGGAACCGCTGGGCCGTGTCGGCACCGCGGGATTGTTGGTGCCGGCGCTGTGGTTCGCCGCCGTGCCGGCGGCCCATGCCTGGGTGCAAAGTTACCGGTTACTAAGACACCTGATGCGCGGGCCGTGGCGAGCAGCGCTGGTCTGTGGCCTTCTCCTGGCGACGGCGGCGGCATTCGCTCGGGACACCCTCACGGCGATTGGCGAGCGCTGCGCCCACGCCGCCCCGCTGCGGATCGGCCTGGGACCGGAACAGCGTGCGCTGGTGGACACGCTGCTGCAGCACACCAGGGCGGAGGCGCGCATTCTGTGGGAAGAGCGCCCGGCGACCCGCGCGGCGTCGCGCTGGACCGCGCTGCTGCCATTGTTGACAAAACGCACCTTCATTGGCGGTCTTGATCCCGATGCCGGCATCGAACATATCCAGGCAGGGCTGATCGACGGGATGCTGGAAGGGCGCGAGGGACGGCACATCGCGAAGATCAGCGATGCGGATCTACTGGCTTACTGCAAGCGTTACAACGTCGGCTCGGTTGTGTGCTGGTCGCCGGAGGCAGTGGCACGCTTCCGCGCCTGGACCGGGGCGGAGGAGGTCGCCCAGGTTGCCGATGAGGGCACGGGCTACCTGTTCCGCATCCGCGGACACACGCCCTCGCTGGCCCTGGCCGGACAGGCCCGCTTGCTGCACGCGGACGCGCATCACCTCACGTTCGCCGACGTCGTGCCGGATCTGAACGGCCTGGTGGTCCTGAGCCTGCACTACCAACCGGGCATGCGTGTCGCGCCGGGCCGGGTCCAGGTAGAACCTTGCGTGGCGTACGCTCATGACCCGGTACGGTTCGTGCGGTTGCGCATGGCGAGTCCGGTAGCGCGGTTGACGCTGATGTGGGAAGACCGGCCGTAGGGGGCAGCGATGCCGCCGCCGTTGCCTCATGGCCCGTTGACCGACACCCGTTGCTCCCGACAGGTACGCTCGTAGGCTGACTCCAACTCGACGGGCAAGCAAAGGCCGCCGCGCAGCCAGAGCGGGAGGGTCGGTAGCGGCTGGCCCAGCGCAAGCGCCTCCTGCCACACGTCCAGACTCGGTTTGCCGCCGCGCTCCACTGGCCGGTACGCTGTCGCATAGAGTGAACCGCCCAGGGAAACAGCATCCGTGCCGAGCCGGGCAAGCAATTCGTCGTGGAGGTTGCCCGCGCGCTCGGTGACGACGTCCACCAGCACCAAACCGACCCCCTGCTGGAGATAAGCAGCGCACTTCGAGACGAGGGCCTCACGGGTTGCTGGCCGATCCTTGTTCGCGGGGCTGACCAGTTCGACCGCTCCCGCGAGCGTCGGCCCGCCGCTGCCGCTGAAAATAACGATTTCAACGATCTCAGCAAGGGGTGTGAACGGCAGCGTCAGCACCGGCGCGGGCGGTGCCCAGTTCAGCTTCGCGGTGGCGACCGCGGTCGTGCCTGCTCCTTCCGCCGCCTCGGGGCGGCCTGCTTCCTCGAACGCTGCCACATCGATCTCGCTTGCGAACTGGACGTTGGCCTCTGCGAAGTAGCCTGCAGGCAGACGCTCGTTCAGCGCGGAGGAGATATAGGTCGCCCAGGCGTTTTGGAACGAGTGCCAGTGACGGCGCGTGCTGAGTGGCGGACGAAAATGATCCTGTAACGGCATCGGTTGAATCCTCGACGAGCTGCCGGCGAACCCTGGAGTCATTCTATCCCGCCCGCAGGCGAAGTTGACGAATCCCCCGGCGCCGTCTAAGAGTGTAGCTGGTTGGCGGTTCTGTGGCGGCAAGTCAAGCCCAGCAAATGGGGGACGTCGTGGACCAAGTCGGCAGCCCGGATATTCTCAATGCACTCTGGCAGCTGGTGGTTGCCCTTGGCACGCTCACGGTGGGGCTACTGACGCTGGCCCTGCGCTGGTCGCTGCTGATTGTCTGGATCGCCTGGTGGCTGTGGGGCGTCAACTGGCAGAAGGCTTGGCCTGTCCTGGCGCGCGGGGCCTGGGCGCCGGTGGTGCTGTTACTCGTGACCGCCGCCCTGGTCTGGTCGCGTCTGGCGCCGAGTTCTTGTGACTGTCTCGTCCTGGTCACGGTCCCCAATTTCTGGTGGCAACTCGGCGCCGTTGGCCTGCTGGCCGCCGTTGCCCTGTTGTGCGGGTGGCTGCAAGGCGTCTTTGGCTGGACGCCCGCCGAGATCCACCTCGAACCGCCGGCCGTCGGCGCCGACATGCACGGCCACGAGCATCCGGTCGGCACCCAGCACGGACACGCCGTCGCCCACAGCGAAGAACCGAAACACTGAGTTCATCACCCCTCCCCCCAACCCCCTCCCCGCAACGGAGAGGGGGAGCCAAGCAGGTCTTCTCCCCCTCTCCGTTTCGGGGAGGGGGTTGGGGGGAGGGGTTCTGAAACCCGTCCGCACGGGATCGGGTAATCCCGGGTGTTCCCCTCCCGCACCTCCCGCGAAGGAGTCTAACCATGTGGGTCCGCCAGTGTGAACTCGACGCCCAGGCCGAAGCGCTGCCGCCAATCCCCAGCCGCATCGCCTCCAATGAAGAGTTTGTTCCTCCGCCACAGACCGAGAAGCAAAAGGAGTACGAAGCCCGTCTCACCGCGATCAGCGAGGAGGCGGCGAAGAAGCAGGGCATGGACCGGCGCGCGTTCCTGCGCACCGGCAGCGGCATGGCCGCCGCCCTGCTCGCCTTGAACCAGACCTTCGGCAACTGCTACGACGTCAGCGCCGCCGAGGTGCAGGAGCAGGAGGCCTTCCGCGAGAAGTGGCCGAAAAACCAGTTCATCTTCGACATCCAGACGCACCACATCGACCTCAGCAGCAAGTGGTACGAGGGCAAGGAGGGCAAGGGCACCCTGCTGTTCTTCATGATGCTGCGGCCGCAAGCGAAGGCCAAGACGACCAAGGAACGCCTCGAACTGCTCAACCGCGTTCACTACGTCAAGGAAGTGTTCGGCGATAGCGACACAGTCATGGCGGTCATCAGCGGCGTGCCGTCGCGTACCTGGGACACCAACCCGCTGCCGCCCGATCAGATGGTGGCGACGCGCGAGTACGTGAACCGGCTCGCCGGCTCGCAGCGCGTCCTGTCGCACGGGCTGCTCCGGCCGAACCTGGGCAAGCCCGAGTTCGAGGAGATGGAGCGGCAGGTCAAGAAGTTGCGCATCGACGCGTGGAAAATGTACACCGGCGCCGAAATCGGCGAACGGGCATGGTTCATGGACGATCAGAAGGTCGCCTATCCCTTCTGGGAGCGGACGCGCAAACTCGGCATCCGCAACCTGTGCGTCCACAAGGGCCTGCCGCTCGGCGCCTTCAACGAAAAAGCCTGCACGCCGCTCGACCTCGAACGGGCCGCGCGCGACTTCCCCGACCTGAACTTTATCGTCTATCATAGCGCCTATCGCGGCACCGGCTTCCTGGCACGCGGCACCGGCCAGCGCGTCGAGGATCCGAAGAACATGGATCCCCAGGAGATCCCCTGGATCAGCGACATTTTCCGTATCCTGAGGAGGAATCCGAAGATTCGGAACATCTACTTCGAGTTGGGCAGCACGTTCCAGCAGCTGTCGATGGGCGATCCGACACGGTGTCTGCACATGCTCGGCCAGATGATCCAGACCGGGGGCGCCGATCACATCCTGTGGGGCACGGACTCCATCTGGGGCGGCAGTCCGCAGAGCCAGATCGAGCGGCTGCGGCGGTTGAAAATGACCGATGAGCTAATGGAAAAGTACAAGTATCCGCAATTGACCGAGGCGATCAAGAACCAGATTTTCGGCCTGAACGCGGCGCGGATCTTCAACGTGGACGTGAAGGCACGCCGGCAGGCGATTCGGGCGGATCGGCTGACGCAGATTCGCGAGGAGTATCGCCGCAACCCGCAGCCGAGCAACACGCAGTACGGCTGGGTGTGGGTCGATGACGGCGGCGGGGAGCCGACGATCCCCGTTGGGCCGACAACGTAAAGACCACAGCGGTTCGTGGCGACAGGCAAGGCTGCCTGTCGCCACGAACACGGCACAGAGGAACCGCGATGAAAATTGTCGCGCTGAGCGACCAGCACGGCTATTTGCCCGACGACCTCCCGCCCTGCGATTTGCTGCTGCTCGCCGGCGATCTGACGCCCGTCACCAACCACAGTCCCGCGTTCCAGGCGAACTGGCTCGACGGCGAATTCCGCCGCTGGCTCAAGCGGCAGCCGGCGCGCAAGATCATCGGCATCGCCGGCAATCATGATTTCGTCTTTCAGGTCGAGCCGCACCTGGTCCCCAAGGATCTGCCGTGGACGTATCTGCAGGACGAGGGCGTCGAGTGGGAGGGGCTGAAAATCTGGGGGACGCCGTGGCAACCGTGGTTCTTCGACTGGGCCTTCAATGGCCGGCCGGACGAGTTGAAGAGCAAGTGGGCGCTGATCCCGGACGACACGGACATTCTCGTCGTCCACGGGCCGCCACATGGTTACGGGGATGGTGTGCCCGAGGGTCGGGATCGAGTCCGCCACACTGGCTGTCCGCACCTGCTGCAGCGTATCAAGGATATTAAACCTATTTTCACCGTTTATGGGCACATTCACGAAGGCCGCGGCGAGTGGCAGCTGGGCGAGACGCGCCTGGCAAACGTGACGCTGCTGGATGAGCGCTACAACGTGCGTTATCCGCCGTGGGTGGTGGAGCTGAATGGCGGCTGAACGCCGGGAGGATCGCCGTGGAGCGCCTGCTCATCGTCGGCCTGGACGAACCCGAGTATCTGGAGATTAAGAAGAGGGTCAAGGGGCGCATTGTCT
>DASPXY010000344.1:0-3939 GCA_035637055.1 Gemmataceae bacterium
CGACAATGCCTGGACGGGTGCTGTTGAGCGGCGGCGGCGTGCGTAACGGGCTACTGTGGCACCTGCTGGAGCAACACTTGGGCGGTGTGCCGCTGGAGCGCACCGACCGCTGGGGCATTCCGGCGGCGGCGCGCAAAGCGGTAGGCTTCGGCGCGCTGGCAGCGCTGACGGTCGATGGCGTGCCCGCCAACTTGCCGTCGGCGACCGGGGCGGCGGGGTCGCGCTTGCTCGGCAGTCTAACGCCGGGGTCATCGACCAACTGGGCGCGCTGTTTGGCGTGGATGGCCGCGCAGACGGCTCCGCTCGCCGCCGCGAGTGCTTGAACGTGGTCAGTCATGGTCGCAAGCAGCCGCTTGCGCACCCCGCCTTTGAGGAAGCCCGAAGCGTCAGCGAGGGACTCTCCCTCGCTGACGCTTCGGGCTCGTGTGCTTACGACGGCTTCTCTGCGGTATTGTTACCGCCGTGGGTGCGAGCGACGATTGTCTCAAAACCATCGCCGTTCACGCCGAGCGGCAAGGACCGCAGCAGCCGTTCCGCCACGTCCGCGACGCTGCCGCCGCCGAGAATCGCCAGCGGCGACAGGTTCTTGCTCAACTCCGTCGCCAGGTGCTGATTGCCCAGCACCCGCAGCGTCGCTACCAGGTCCGGCTGCAGCGCACTCATCTGCTCCTTGAAGGCGGCCACACGACCCGCCAACTCCTTCCCCGCGACCGTCAGGTCACGCTCCGCCGCCGCCACCCGCGCCGTGCTGGAGATGCCCAGCGCTTCCGCCTCGTTCTGCGCCATGCCGACCTTCAGCAGTCGATCCTGATGGACCTCGGCGCCGGCTCGTGCCTCCGCCAGGGCCCGCTTCGCCTGCTCCAGCTCCACCTCCTTGCCCAGCGACTCCTTGCGAGCGTCCGACAGTTGCTGGTTGACCAGTTCCTTCAGCTTCTCCGCGGCCAGCCGAATCTCCTCTTCCTTCTTCTTCACCTCGCTCACGATGGCGTTCCGCTGCGCATCGGAGAGCAACTTCCGCACCGTATCATCGAGGATCTTGACGTCCAGCACCTCGACGTCGTAGACCAGCAAGCCGTTCTCCTCGAAGCGCCGCCCGGGCCGCTTCCCCTCGCCGTGCTTGGGGCCGAGGATCGCCGTGCGGATGATCTCGATGTTGTTCGCGTGGAACGCCTCGATCGACGTGCCACGCACCACCGACCGCACGATCGACGCCAGATGATCGCAGAGCAGGCTGACGTAGTTCTTGACGTTGAACCACTTCGCCGACTCCTGCTCCATGAACGAGACGCGGTACGAGACGAGCAATTCCAGATCGACATGGTCGCTTGTCTTGACGCGCAGGATATCCGAGACCTTGTTGCCGTCGGTCTGCAGGAAACAGGTTGCGAGCAATTTCTCGTCGGTCTTGGGCTTGCCGGTCGAGAGCCGCAGGATCTCCAGATCCTCGTCGTAGTCGAGGATGCGCGTTTGCGGCCCCTTGACGACCTCGCGCTTGTTCTTGGCAATGACCAGGACGGCGAAACTCGGCGGAATGTAGATCGACACCGCTCTTGTCGGATCGTGCTTCGTCAGGCCGTAGAGGCGAGCCGTCTCGTCGGACAGTTCGCGGCGCACGACCTCGACCTTGGTGGGGTTCGGAAGATAGTTCTTCGGGCCGACCTCGGTGGTGATTTTCCCCGTCTCAATATCGCGTACGTAGACACCTTCCTTCTCGGCGATGGGCACCGACTGGACGGTGGCGACGACCTCGAAGTGCTCCGTCGGGAAGAAGAAGCCCTCGCGATTCTCCAGGAAAATTTCCTGGCCGGCGGCGTAGATCCCCGGTGGCACCTGATCGGCGCTGCTCTGGATAGCTGCAAGGGCTTCGTCTTCCGGGGCGATGGTCACATCTTTGACGACACGGACGTGCAGGCCGAGGTTCTTGCGCAGGCTGTGTGCCTTGAAGACGCGCTTGCCGTTCTCGACGACGAACTGCTCCATCGGCTCGGGGAAGACGACCGCCGGGCCGCGGAAATACTTGCGCTGCCCATCCGGGGCGAGCAGGATGCAATACTCGCCGTCGAGCAGCGTGACCGCATTGCGGACGTACTGGCTGTTCTCCGGCACGACTTCCAGCCCGGTGCGCGGGATGTAGAAACTGACGTCGGAGCCCTTGACGATCCGCTCGGTGCCGATGGGCGTTTTCTCCGCTTCGCCCTCGACGGTGTCGTACACCCGGACGAGGAGATACTGATTCTCGCGGAGCGTGTGGCCATCGACGACCTGGGCCTTCTGGCCGGGCCAGAGGGCAAAGGTGGCGGGACCGGGAACGACGATCTTCTTGCCGTGGACAAGTTCAATCGCGGAGTTGTTGCCCTTGGAGTAGCGGAAGTTGGGATCTTTCGGCGGATTTTCGAGGATGATGTACTGCGACGAGGCGGCGAGGATGAAGGGGTGGACACCGGAGCTGCCCTCGTCGCCGCGGAGGGGCCGGAAGCGGCCGCGATCGAACTCGGCCATGCGCTCGGTGTTGGTCAGGCTGATCTTGCACGGGCCGACGTAGATGTTGATGTCGCCCTTGGTGAGATCCTGGACATAGGCGTACTCGTTGGGAGCGACGGGAATATCGCGCTCCCGGACGTCGCGCTCACGGAGGTCACGTTCGCGTTCAGCCATGGCGGCTCCTCAGCGTTGAGTGGATCGAGATGTGGATGTGGGTGGCGACCTTCGCGCCCACACTCCATTCTACGCAGCGCTGAGGAGAGGGAAGCTCGGGGCCAGCGATTTATCAGAGCCAGGAGAGAGCAAACGAGCGGCGGGGTTTATCCCCGCCGTGGGTAGCTACCCACGGCGGGGATAAACCCCGCCGCTCGTTTGCCTCCTGCAACGGGAATCGTATCCCGCTCTAGTTACCGCCCGGCGGCGTCGATGGGGCGCCGTGCGTGGCGACGCCGATGATACGGATGTGCGGCCGAACGCCGTCGTCGAGAACCACTGCCTGCGGCGTCTCGCAGTGGCTGTTGTTGCCCGCCTTGTCGCTGACCACCATGCGGACGTAAGCCTCCGTGCCGATTTCGATCGGCGGCGTCCAGCGATAACGGCCGTCGTTCTTCAGGCCACGGGCAATCACGGTCCACGGCCCGTTCTTGTGAACGGCGTAGTAGAGATCGACCGGAGTCGTCGTCAGGTTCTTGTCCTGGGCGGTCCAGCTGATCCAGAGCACGCCGCACTCGTCGCCCGTGCCGGGCCGCACCGAGTTCAGCTTGGCGACCGGCCGCGACGTATCGACCTCGATCCAGTAATCCGGCACGTCGCCGGGCCGGGGCGGAGCATCGCCGAAGCCGCGCGAGTTGGTCACCACCAGGCTCACCCCGTAGATGCCCTCACCGGGCAGGTCAATCTCGACCGGACTGCGCCGATCCGGATCCTCGCCCAGCGGCCGCCAGCTCTGGCCCTCGTCGGCGGTCATCCACACCTCGACCTTGCCAACGCCCGTGGTGGAACTCGGCTGGTCGATCTGGTACTCCAGGCTGACATGCGTGTTGTTGACGAGTTGCCGCTGCGGCGGCAGACCACTGGACTTCGGCGCCGGCGGCGCCACCTTCACGGGGGCGCCGAATTCGGGGCCAGGGCCGCGTTCCACCAGTTGCGGAGGCAGCGGCGCCGGCGGCAGGCCGGGCTTCTGGCTGACGAAGGGTTTCGGCTCCTCCTGTACCTCGACCCGCGGAGCACTGCCTGTGAAGCCGTTCAGCATCGGGCCTTGTGCGCCAGCCTTCTCCGGCTGGGGCACGGAGTGGGCGATCTGCTGGACACCTCCGGACGGGACCGGCAAACTCGGTCCCGGGCCGGCGACCGACTGCTGCCCCGGCGGTGTCGCGGTCAGGGCGCCGGCCGCCATCGCGCTCAGGTTGAACTCCTTGCTCGTGACGTTGCCGGCGCGGTCGCCGGCGCTCAGGCGCA
>DASPXY010000345.1:0-2248 GCA_035637055.1 Gemmataceae bacterium
TGCAGCGGCCGGTGACGCAGGCGGCGTTGGAGAAGGCTTATATCTCCTGCCGCTCCGCCTACGAGCGCGCGAAGGCGGGTAACCAGCTGACGTTGCAAGCGGCACCATAACCTATGCGCCGCCCCGGAGGACACGGCGACCGTCCGGCGTGAGCCGCAGCGGGAGGGGGAACCGTTCTCATTCGCGCAGCAGGCGTAGGCGGGCAACCAGCAGGGAGAGGTCGTGGGCGACGCGCGCGATCCGCTCTCCGGACTCTTGCTGCAGACGGCGACGGTCGGAGTCGCTCAGGGTCCGGTAAAACCGCGGCAGTTCCCGTAAGCGGCGCTGGCACTGCTCAACACGTTCCTCGGCGGCTTCCCACTCTTCCCGGGTCTTGACCCCTTCCAGGAGTTCGACCGTTCCTTCCAGCAGCCTCACCGTCTCGCTCATGAAAGCCTCGTGGCGGGCGTACTCTTGGGCGCGGTCGGTTGCCAGGGCATAGCAGCCCACGAGAATCCAGACGACGCCGAACCCCCAAACCGGGATGAAGAAGAGATGTCCGCCGGTTGACGGAGAGAGGAAGCGCCAACGGCCTTGTTCCCGGAAACACGTCGCACGATAGCCCCCATCCAGGAGTACAGTGAGCGACCCCAGCACGAAGTCGCCGACAGGGTCGACAGGCCCCCACTTCCCGAAGAAGTGTTGGATCAGGAAACTCGCCATGACCAGGATGAGGAAGAACACGGCCCCCAAGAGGTTAAAAATGATCATGGCTGGCTCTCGGCAATCCGCGTCGGCCGCGCCCGATACCCGGCTCGGTCTTGTTTGTGCCCGCAAGGGACTGGTGTAGAATAAAGCACCGCTCTACCCGCCGCAAGGGTTGGCCGGCCAAACTGTTCGACCTCCCGCAGTCGCTCGACGCCGGATCTGGCCGGGCTGATTGCACCGCGGCCGTCGGACCGACGACGGCCTTGATGTCGCCCCGTCTGTGTCGAGGAGAGAGGGCCATGCGAGCGCGAGCCAAACTAGCCTTCTGGTGGCTACTGTTTGCCGCGGCGGCCGTCGTCGCCCTGTGGTGCCACTGGCCTTTCCTGGTGCGCGAGCACCAGCGCCTGGAACCGTGGAAGGGCGTGCTCATCTGGTCCAGCGAGGCGACCGGCGCGCTCGTGTTCCTCTGGTTCGGCCTGACGCACCTCGTCCTCGGCCGGCCGTTACCGCAAAGCCCCGCCCCGGAGACGCAGTTCGACCGGGAGCACCTCATCATCATGGTGCTTTTCCTGCTCAGCCTCGGCTGCGACGGGCTGGTGAGCTGGTGGGCCATGACCGACGAGCAAGAAGCGCTGGCGCGCGCGGTCGAAGTCCAGGGGGAGATTGTCGGGGCGACCAGGCCCACCAGCGCCGGCAACCTCGTGCTGGAGTGTCGCTTCACCGACCAGCGCGGCGATCAGTATGCCGTCGGTTTCCCGCTGGCTGGCCTGGGCGACCATGAAGCGGCCCGGCGGCTCCGTCTTGGTCTGTTTCCTATCCCGATCCGGATTGTGTACGACCCCAAATGGCCCGATCGCAGCTGGTTGGCCGAACTCCGTGACCAACGCGGCGACACCCTCCACGACGTTTCGCTCGTCGTACTCCTGATGCAGATCTTTGTCATCCCGTTCGTGGTCTTCTCCAAGGGCACCTGGCAGACGGAGGCCGGAGCGGTCCCGCTCTACAAGGTGCTGCCCCTGCTGGTGACGACTGCCACCTTGTTTGGGATCGGCCTGGTCATGCGCTTCATCGGACACATGGTATAGCGGTCCGAGAAAACAAAAGAAGCCGCGGCGGTGAAGGACGGTTTGCTCCTCACCGCGGCGGCTCGAAAGAAAGCGACTTCTGCGATCCGGCGTTACTGCTTCTGGATGGTGCCGGTGAAGCCCGCGTTGCGCAGCGTTTGCAGCACGGCGGCCGGCTCCAGGTTATCGCCCGCGATGGTGACGTCGCGCTGGGTGCCCTTGCCTTCGTAGGTAATTGTGGTGCCCTTGAACAACTCCCCGATGACCGTGCGACAGGTATTGCAGCAGACGTGAACGTCCTTGACGGTGACCTTGTTCACCTTCGTCTTCGCCGCGTCGTTCTTCAGCTCGAACACCTTGCCGGTGTCGGTGGTACACTTGCCGCAAAAGCCGCCCTTGACCAGATTGTTGAAAGCCTTCTCGGCGGTCGCGGAGTCGGTGGTGGTGAAGCGCACGGTCTGGTTGTCGCGGTCGCAGGCCACCTCGGAGACGCCATC
>DASPXY010000346.1:0-2633 GCA_035637055.1 Gemmataceae bacterium
TCTCGAGGCCCCACGGCTCGACCATCTCAAAGGGGGTCTCGAACGGCACCGGCCAGGCTGGGAAGACGCGGTCGAACAGGGAAGCGAACTCGCGGCGGAGGAGATCAAACGGGGTACGCTCTGGGTTTGCCAGAGTACCACCTTCCCGTCTCTCTCTCCTTCGTGGCATGAGGTTGAACATACGACACCTCCTTCCAACTAGGAGAGGAGTCACCGATTGGATGGCTCCCCAAACCACTTGACTCGATTCCCTCGAAGACCAAGAGGGAAAAAGTGCAAGCCTCGTGCCGTCACGTTGTCATCTGTGGCGGTCGCCTCAAGTCCAAACCCTCGCAGCGGTTGTGGATCTGTGCGCCTGTCCAGTTGGTCCCCGCTTGAGGCCGTGTGTGACGCTTCGGCACAGCGCGCTGTGCGAATGGTGCTCAGTGTGCCCTGAGCGTTTCGGTGCCATTTCCAGGGGCAGCCGCTAGAAAGTCCTCTGGATTGCACGTCTTCGAGTCCGTCTCCTGTCTTGGCCCAGAGGGCAAGGGGCTGCCATGCCGGCGAACGCGCACAACCTGGAGCGGATCTCGATCGAGGTGACGAACCGCTGCGCCAAGGCGTGCTGGTTCTGCTACAACCACAGCGCCCCCGAGGGCGGCACGCGCTGGACGCAGGATGAACTGATCGAGTTCGTTGGCGATTGTGCCGCGCACGGGATCAAGGCCGTCTCCTTCGGCGGGGGCGAGCCGCTGCAATATGATGGCCTGTTCGCGGTGCTGAGTCGCCTGCGCGGCGTCCTGTTTCGCTCGGTGACGACCAATGGCTTGCTGCTGAAGGATGAGCTGCTGGAGCGGCTGATCGAGGCGGCGCCGAACAAGGTCCATCTCTCGATCCATTTTCCCGAGCGTGAGAGCGAGGTGACGCGCGTCATCCGGCAGGTCCACGACCTGGCGAACCGCGGCATTCGCAGCGGGATCAATCTGCTGGTGGCACGCTCGAACCTGGCAGCGGCGCGGCAAGCGGCGGCTGTGATTCGCACTTCAGGGATCGGCAACGACCGGATTGTCTATTTGCCGATGCGCGGTCAGGACACGCCGACGCCCGACGAGGTCGGACAGGTGGCCGGTGGTCCGTTTCAGTCGATGTCGTGCCTGATGGGCTGTGCTCGCAGCCCGCGTTTTTGCTCGATCGGCTTGGACAGAACGGTGGCCTGGTGCTCGTACACCGTCACGCGGCGACCGCTGGCCGAACTGACCTACCGCGCTCTGACGGCGGCGCTCGACGGGCTGGGGCTGCAGTTCTGCGGCGGGACCGAGGACGGCCAGGACGGGACGCTCACTCCGGGACTGACGCCCCCGGCTCGCTGAGCTTGCACGGCAGCCGCACGATGAAGTGCGCGCCCTTGCCCGGTTCCGACTGCACGTCGATGGTGCCGCCGTGGTCGCGCACGATCCCATGACTGATGCTCAGGCCCAGCCCCGTTCCCTTGCCGAGCGGCTTCGTGGTGAAGAACGGGTCGAAAATCTTGTCGCGAAGGCTCGGGTCGATGCCATGCCCGGTATCCAGGACGTGGATCTCGACGGCGCCCGCCGGCGCACAGGTGCGCACCGTCACGCGGCCGCCGTCGGCGCAGGCGTCGATGGCGTTCGTCAGCAGGTTGAACACCACCTGGTTGATCTTCGACGGCTGACAGGCCATACGCGGCAGCGGCGTCAGTTCCAGCACCAGCTCCACCTGCCGCTTCGCCGCCGTCGCGCGCGTGATGCTCACCGCCGACTCGATGCCGGCGTTGAGATCCACCTCGTCGCGGTCGCTCTCATCAAGGCGGGCAAAGTCGCGCAAGCCCTGAACGATCTGCCCGATCCGCTTCAGCCCCTCGCGCGAGCGCTCCAGCACCTCATCCAGGTTCTTCAACGTATAAGGAAGATCGATTTCCTCGGTTAACTCCTGGATAGTGGTCAACGCATCGGGGGCGTGCTCCGCCAGCGCTGCCTCAGTCTGCTGGTAGAGATCCAGCAGCCGGCGCAGCGCGTCGAGGTCGCGCTGCAACACGCAGTTGTTGTTGCTGACGAACGCCAGCGGGTTGTTGATCTCGTGAGCGACGCCGGCCGCCAGCTGGCTCACGCGGGCCAGCGCCAGATCACGCTTGACGCGCTCGTCCTCCAGGAGTTGGGCGTGCAGGGCGGTGTTCTCCAGCACTGCCGACACCTGCAGCGAAATGGCGGTCAGCAGGTGTAGATCGTCGTGCGTGAACTCGGCCCGGGGACCGGAGCGGTCGAGCTGAAGCACGCCCAGCGCCCGGCCGTCGCGTCCCATGAGCGGGGTGCAGACGAACGAACGAATCCCGGCGGCCATCAGCGTTTCGCCGGCGTTGATGGCGGCCTCGTCGGCGGCGACGATGCCGATGCCTTCGGTGAGGACACGCCGGACTACCTTGCGGCTGAAGACCCGGTCCCCCTCCAAGTCGGGCCGGCGGCTACGGGCGGCGCGCACCGTCAGCCGGTCGCCGTCGCACGAGAGGATCAAGCCGCGATCCGCCTTGGCGAACAGGCCGAGCAGCTGCTCCAGCAAGCGCGGCAGCAGGTTGTCCAGGTCGAGGCTCTGGGCGAGATGCTCGGCGATGGCCAGCACCGCCTGCAACTTCGTGCTCG
>DASPXY010000347.1:0-31665 GCA_035637055.1 Gemmataceae bacterium
TGGGACGCGACTTTCTGGATGAGGTCGAACGGGCCCTGGCGGAAATCACCGCTAACCCAGCCCGATTCGGTTTTGCCGATGCCGACATCCGCGAAGGCCCTTTGACCCGGTTCCCCTACGCGGTCTACTACCGGGTGCTCGCGGATCGCATCCGGGTGCTCGCGGTGTTCCACACCTCTCGCGACCCTGCAGGGTGGCAGTCGCGGAGTTGATGAGCGCCTCATCATCGAACACTCTCCTCCCGTAAGGGTAGCCCTCGCTTGGCAGCCCACAACACTTTCTGTAATGGATCGGCCGCCGGCGCATCGTGCTTCTACTGAGCCGCACCACGGACCGAGGGCGGTGTTGTGGGACGCGATCCTCGTCGCGAGATCGAGCAACTCTTCCGCGCGCACGGCAAGGGTGTGGGCAGCTATGTCCTTGCGCGCGTCGGCGACCCGGAGCTTGCCGAGGAGATCACGTCCCGCGTCTTCCTGACCGTCGTGCGGTGTTATCACCAGCAGCGCGGCTCGGTGCTGGGCTGGCTATGGGCCATTGTCCGCAGCGAGGTGGCCCGCTATTTCCGTGACCGGCGACCGCAAATATCGCCCTCTGAGGATTTGCCGGCGCCGCTGGAACTGCCGCCCGACGAACTCGCCCGGCGCGAACTGCACGACTGCTTGCGAACGGCAATGGGCAAGCTGTCGGAGGAACAACAGCAACTACTGGGCCTGAAGTTCTTCCTGAACCTGCGCAACCAGGAGATCGCGGAGGCCACTGGGCTGACGCCCTCGAACGTCGGCGTCAAACTGCACCGGGCCTTGCGCGAACTGCGCGAACTCCTCAACGGGCCGGCGTCGGTCCACTTTCCCCAATCCACTCAAGGCGACATGCCATGAACGAACAACCAGCAAACAATCTGACCGAAGGCTGGCCGCCCGACCCGCACAACGAGGACCTGGCCCGATTCGCCGGCGAACTGCACGCAGCGCTTCCGGAGATGGCGCTCGGGTCGCTCGCGAACGTCGAGCAGAGGCTTCACGAGGAACTGACACGGCAAAGGCGCCGGGGTCGGCTGGCCCGCCTGGCGTTGGCGGCCTCGGTGCTGCTGGCGCTGGGCATCGGCGGCTATGCCTGGTTGCGACCGACCACCGCGGAGCGCCAACCGCGGCCAGTCGATGAACGCTTCACCGTCGAGTTGGCGGCGCCGCAGACACCGCTGCCGTCCCAGCCGCCGCTCGTGCGGTTGGAGGAACATCAGAGCTTGTTCGCGGATTGACAAGAACTCCTCGTTGAGCCGCGGTTCGGAGAACCGCGGCTCAACGAGGACGGAATCGACGCACGCTTCCAACGGGTGTACCATGTTGCGCGTTCACGTCCAGATAGCCGGGGTCATCGTGCTGGCGTTCGCTTGCCGTGTCCAGGGACAGCAAACGCCCGCGAAGATCGATACGCCTCTCGCTCAGGCGCAGCGCCTGGCGGAACAGAAGCCCAGCGCCGCGCACTGGCTGGGACTGGCCGAACTGAGGCGGGCCGCCGGTCAGCGGCAGGAGGCGCTTGCCGATCTCGCCCGCGCCCTCAAGGCGGCGAAGGCGGACGCCGGGCTGCGCGCCACGGAATTGCAAGAACTGCTCTGCTGGCGCATGCTGCCGGTGCCGGAGCCGCAGCGAGCCCAGTTCCGCCAGGAAATTGCCAGGCTGCGCGCGGCAGGGCAAAGCAGCCTTTGGCTACCTGTCTACGAGCTTTATCAGGCAATCCTGGAACGCGATCGGGGCGCTCTGCTGACCGCCGCGGCGCGCATGCCGGCACGCTTGCCGCAGCGGTTCCCTGGCGCTGCCGGCGAATCGGCTCAACTGGATCTGCTGCACGAACTCGGGGAGCAGCGCAATCATGCTGCCGTGCGGGTGCTGAGCGGGCGCTCCTACGAGCCGCTGCACGCCCTGCGCGACCTCGACCGCGGCCTGACGCGCGAGGCCGACTTCCTGCGCGGCCAGGGTGAGGCGCGCGCCAGTCAGGCGCTCCTCGCCGTCCGCGATCGGCTGCGGCAGGCGTACCTCGCATCCGCCCGCCACGTGATCGAACGGCTGTTCGTGCTGCGTCTGCTCGACCGCCGCCAGGAACGCGACGCCCTGCTCGCTCGGGTCAAGGCCATCCCCTATTTGACGGATCGCGAAAAGCTCATTCAGCTGTTCGATCAGCTCGACGAGGAGCGCGCCTGGACCGTGCTGCTGGAGCCGCTGCTGGCCAGCGAGGTCGCCGTGGTCAACGCCCCGGCCGACCTGGCCGGCGCCCGCGCCAGGCCCACCGCGGACCTGCACATTCAGGCCAACCTCAAGAGCGTCCAGGGCGAAAGCACCACGTACCAGGGAGCGGTGCGCGTCACTCTTGGAGCGCTGGCGGTGCGGTGCGAACTGCTGACGCTGGTGCGACCGGAGAAGCAGTCGGGGGTAATGCTGACGGGCACGGGCGGCGTGCGCGTCGAGGGCGTGCCGCGGCACACCATCATTCGGGCCGATCGCTTCAGCTTCAGCTCGGACACCGGCGGGTTCACCTTCGGCGGCGATGTCCGCCTCGAACAACCGGGCAGTACCTGGAAGTTGCGGGCTTGCAGTGTGACGCGCACTGGCGAGGTGCGCGAGCAGCAGAGCCTGCTCGACGATTTCCGCACCGCCCCCGATGCGACGGCGAAGCTGGCACTGCTGCCGCAACTCGCCCGCGTCTACGAGGACAATGAACTCCCCGCCGAGGCCCGTTACTTGCTTGCCCTCTATCTGCTGCGGCCACATCTCATCTGGCACGCGCCCTATCTCACACCTGCGGAACGCGAGCGCGATCGGGAGGACGTCGCCAGGGAAAAGCACCGCGCTGGCGACGCCTGGCAGGAGGCGATGGGCGGCGAAGAGTGGATGCACGGCGACATTCCCGAGGCGACCCGTCAAGAAGTCCGGCAAGCGCTGGCCCGCTGGCAGGAAGCCCATGCCGGCAAGGGCGAGCGCCTGCTCAAGATACCGCCGGTGAGCGCGTACTTCTGGCGGCTGCGGGAGCCAAGCCACCAGGAACTGCCGCGCGTGCGGCGGTTGCTGGAGGGAGTGCGCGGCGACCTGGAAAGCCATGCTCGCCGCTGGCTGGCCGAGATCGAGCGCAACAACACCGTTCTCACCTGCGACATCCCCGGCGGCGGCGCTGCGGGCAAACCCTTCCCGGTGGTCATGGACGTCCGCAACGCCGACCGCGTCGCCTTCATGCTCTACCGCATCGAACGGCCGGAGGATCTGCTTTGGGTGACAAATCGGATCGGCGATGACTTCATTTATCGCGATCACGGGTTGCAGTACCCCGGCTGGGAGCGCGAACGGATCAAGGTGCTGGAAGAGCGTGACGCCATGGCCGTCGGCAAACGAGGCGCCGCCGCCGGGGAGCAAATGCCGCTGACAGCATTCCGCCCTGAGAAACTGGTCCATCGATGGGACGTGCGGGTGGCGGATCTGAAGGTGCTGCCCGCAAGCCCACGGGTAGCTACCCGTGGGCTTGACCGGCATGACTGGGGGGATCGTGAGGACGCCGATGCATGGTATTTTGACGACTATTGCGATCGCTTCAGGGAGCGACTCGAAGGACGCTATCGACCGCGTCCGGGACAGTTCAGCTCCTGGCAGTGCGGCCGCATCGTCGAGGTTCCCGGCAAGGCGCTGGCCCAGCCCGGCGCTTACGTTCTGCTCGCCGAGAGCAACGGGCAGAAGGCGTATGTGCCGGTCGTGATCGATCCGCTCAGCCTGACGCTGCGCCGCTGCCGCGATGGCCTGTTCGCGCTCGTCAGCGACGGCGACGGCTTGAAACCCGTGGCCGGGGCGCGCATCCTCGGCAAGCGCATGCTCGGCGAAGCGGTCACCGATGCCGAAGGCGCCACGTTTGCCCGCATCTTCGCCGCGGGGAATCGGGCCATTGTGGCTCATCACGAGGGGCGTTTCGCCGTCGGTGGTTTCGGCCGTGTGTTCGACGGGATCTACGTCTCGCCACTGGATATGGCCCTGGATCGGCTCTACGGCCTCATGAAGCGGGGCGAGCGCGGCGACGCGAAGCATACCGAAGAACTCCGCGTCTATGCGGATCGTCACGTCCTGGCGGCGTACACGGATCGTCCCACCTATCGCCCTGGTCAGGAGGTCCAGTTCAAGCTGATCGTCCGCCGCC
Source organism: Gemmataceae bacterium (assembly GCA_035637055.1). Taxonomy (GTDB): domain Bacteria; phylum Planctomycetota; class Planctomycetia; order Gemmatales; family Gemmataceae; genus DASPXY01. The sequence continues at coordinate 4,171 of DASPXY010000347.1, forward strand.
TCGCACCAGAGGCGGTCCTCGTCGCCGACGGCAAGCCGCGCCCCTTCCGGGCCGACGATTTCGACATCCCGGTCAAGCTCGCTCTCCCTGATACGACTAAACCGCTCCCTTATGTCGTACTTGACCCCAATGGCCGTGGGGTAGCCGCTGGCACGCTGACGCTGAGCGAGTTCGGCACGGCCGCGGCGCAGGTGGCCCTCAACGACGAGGCGGCCCTCGGGCCTTACTCGCTGCGCGTTTGGGTCGCCGGCAGTAATCGCGTCGTGCCTGCCGTCTTCGCCGTCAAGCATTACCGGCGGCCCAGCTTCGAGGTCGATGTCGCAGGCGTCCCCGCGAAGTTGACGCAGGTGCGCGACCTGACCCTCGACGTCTGCGGCCGCTACTACTTCGGCAAACCCGTCGCGGGCGGCACCCTGCACGCGCAGCTGCTGACCGCGGATCGCTGGCGGTCCGTCACGGAGGCGGAGTGCAGGCTCGATGAAAAGGGCACCGCACGCCTGAAACTGAAACTCCCCGCTCATCTCTCCGCCGGGCACTATCGCGTCATCTGCAGCGTCACCGACGACAGCGACCGTACGGTTACCAAGGCCCTGCCGCTGGAGATTGTGTCCGCGGCGAGCACTGCCGGCCCCGAGTTGGCCGCCGTCCCGCGTTTTCTGCCGGCAGGTGGCGAACTGCTCGTCAAAACCGCGGCAAAGGAAATCGTGGTTGAGCAGGACAAGACCGTTATGCGGTTCGGCGCGATCCGTGGGGCTGCGACGCTCAAGTTCCCCGTGCCAGGCTGGTATCGCCTCCGAGTCGGCGCGCAGCAGGCGGAGGTGTTTGCCTACGGCGGCGACAAGCATCCGCTCGACCTGCGGTCCAGCCAAGATCCGGACAAGCACGAGCATCCCTGGGCTCGGCACGTCGGTTGGGTCAACCTGAGCGATTACCACTGGCAGGAATCCGGCAGGCCCTCCCGCTGCGAGAACGCGGCCCAGCAGTTGCTCGCCCTGTTCGATCGCCACCAGGTCGCCGTCGGCGACAAATTGCGCCTGCTGGTGTATGTGCCGCACGAACGCGCTCGTCTCCTCTTCACCGCCGAGGGGCGAACGGTCCTCGACTATCTCGTGACGTGGACACCGAAGGAAAAGGGTCGCTATCACGTCGTTGAGATTCCGATAAAAGCGAGGCATTTCCCCGCTTTTTATCTCCAGGGGCGGATCCTCGCCGGGGAGGGGCCAACCGGACAATCGCACCCCGAGGTTCTGGAGGCGAGGGAGCAACTGCTGCGTAGGTACGACGAGGATGACGGCGTCAATCCACTCTGGTGCCGGGTGGACGTGCTCGACCCGAAGCGCAAGCCCGGCGAGGCACCGTTGCACGTGCAGGTCGAGACAGAGCGCGGCGAGTTCCGTCCCGGCGACCGCGTCAACGTGCGGTTGAAGGTGACCGACCGGCAAGGGATGCCGCGGCGGGCCGAGGTGTCGTTCGCGGCCGTCGATGAGAGCGTCTACACGTTCGGCGAGGACAATCTTGCGGGGCTGGCAGGCTTCTTCGGCACGCCGCACGAGACGCCGCGCTTCCTGCCGAAAGCGTGGCGCAGCAGTGTCGGCAACAAGTGGCGGGCCGGGGCGGGGAAAGGCGGGGCGGGGCAACTCCAGGACATGGCGAAGATGGCCCAGGCGGCTCAGCGGGAGATGCGTCAGGCGATCGACAAGGCTGTCAAACAACTGGAGGCTTCCCAGGCTGATCGGATCGATGCCCCCCGTGCCCTGCCGCCGGCCATGCTCGGCGGCGAGTTGCCTGTTGGCGGCATCCCGCTGGGACGGCTGCGTCAGGACTTCCGCGAAACCGCGAGCTGGCAGCCCTTGCTCCGTACCGGCGCCGACGGCAGCGCCGAAACCTCGTTCAAGTTGCCCGATTCGCTGACGTGCTACCGCCTGACCGCGGTGGCTCTGACCAAAGACAGCGAGGTCGGCGTCGGCCGGGCACGTCTCCGCGTCACTCTGCCGCTGGCGGTCCAGCTCATGTTGCCGCGTTTTGCGGTCGAAAAAGACCGTTTATTCGCCGTGGCGCTGATCCACAACGGCACCGACCGCGAGCGCATCTGTCAAATCCACTTCGCGGGCCAGGGGGCGAAGTTCGACCGCGCCAGCGCTGCCCTGCGTGACTGGAAGGCGACTGAGGAAGACGGCAAGGTCAGCGGCCGCGGGGTCGTCACGGTGCCGGCGCAGGGGACGGCCCGCGTCGGCGTCTGGCTGAAGCTGGATCAGATCGGCCCCGTGACGCTGACGTGTCGTGCCGCCGCCGACGAGTTGTCTGACGGCGAAACGCGCACGCTCACGGTGCAGCCGCGTGGCCGTCCGCAGGAGGTGATCGCCAACGGTGCGCTGCCGCAAGTTCCGGGCAAGCCACAGGAGAAACGCATCGACCTGCCGGCCGGTTTCGTGGCGCGCGACCTGCGCATCAGCCTGGCGTCGAGCGAGGAGGCCCAGGCCCTTGATGGACTGGAGTACCTGATCGGCTACCCCTACGGCTGCATCGAGCAGACGATGAGCCGTTTCCTGCCGGCGGTGATGGTCGCCCACGCAGCGCGACAGGCTTCGCTCGAATTGCCATCGCAGGTCGAGGCGAAACTGCCCGATGTGCTGGCGAAGGGTTTGGCGCGCGTTTATGGCTTCCAGCACGCGGACGGCAGTTGGGGCTGGTTCGACAAGGACGATCGCAACGACCCGATGACGGTCTACGTCGTTTACGGGCTGGCCCGCTGCCGGACGACGGGCACGCCCGTAGATCGGGAGGTGCTAGATCGCGGTTGTAGCTATCTGCGCGCCCAGCTGCGCGGCCGCAAGCTGTCCTCCGATCTCGCCGCCCGCGCCTGGTACGCCCTGACCCTGGCCGAGCGTGCCGATGTCAAGGAACTGGAGGCGGATGTGCGGCAGCGCTGGGCGGAACTCTCTCCCGAAGGGCGCTGCAACTTCGCGCTCGCCTGTCGCACTGCCGGTTTGCATGAGTTGGGCGAGCGTCTCTGGGCTGCAGTCCGCACCTGGCAGCCGTCCGGCGCCGAGCAGAGTGCCCTGTTTCTGAATACGCAGATCGCTTATGGCGCCAGTTGGGACGATTGCCGGCGCAGTTCGCGGCAGCTGTTGTCGCTGCGCTCAGGGGATCGCTGGGAGCACACGCGGGCCACCTCCTGGGCCATTGAGGCTCTGGGGCAGATGCTCGCTTACCTGCCCGAGCGCAGCGCCGTTCGCCGCCTCCAGGTGCGCGTTGGCGGCCGAACGGTGCTCGACCTGACCGAACCCGCCGACCTGAGCAAACGGGTCTACCGCGTCCATCTGCCCGCGCAGCACCTCCCCACGCGCGAAGGGCTCGACATCCGCCTGATTGCCGAGTCCCCGGAACAGGTCCACTTCGCGCTACGGGCCGAGGGTGTCCAGCGTCTGGATGAGATAAGGCCGAGCGGCTCGCGCCTCAAAATCCTGCGGCACCTGGAGACGCTCGACGGCAAACCGCTGACGGAAGCCGTCGCAGCCGGGCAGGTTTTCCGCGTCCGCCTGGAACTGGAACTGGCGCAGGCCGAGAACTACCTCATCATCGAGGATCGCCGCCCCGCCGGGTGCGAGTTCGCTGACGAGCGCCTCGAAGGCGAGGCGGCCCGCGGTGCCGCGCACGTGGACTGGCGCGACGATCGCGTGTGCATCTTCCGCACGAGCCTGAGCGCCGGGCGGCACGAACTGGTCTATTATCTCCGTGCCGAGACGCCCGGAGTTAGTCAGGTGTTGCCGGGATGTGTCTATCCAATGTACGCGGACACGAACCGCGGCGAAACAGGCTCGGCGCGCGTGCAGGTGAACGAGCGCGGGCCGTGAAGTGGTATCCCCGACGGACGGTGCCGGGATCTGTTTGACAAGCAGCGATTGGTCGATTATCTCTAGACTAACTTGCGGTGATGCCGCATGGGGGTGCTCTCGAAGGTAGTTTCAATTCCAAAGGGGAAAGAGCGATGCTGGCAACCTGTATGACCCTGCTGGCGAATGGGGATGTGATGAGCGGCGCCCTGCGCGGGGCCTTGATCGGCGGGGCCGTCGGCGCGGTGGTCGGCCTGGTCATCTGGCTCGTTCGCAAAGGGCAAGGCGGCGACAAGTCCTGATGGTGTCGTTCGCTGTTGTGACGGTGCGAAAACTTCGGGAGGCCAGGTCTAGCTTCGTGCTTTGCACGGTGGGCGGCGTTGCGCCGCCCGAGCGTTTGGCTCTCCATACGCCAGAGGGAAGGCTGTTTCAGGCCCGCGGCAGATGATCAGGTGACGAGGTGACCAGGTGACCAGGTGAAAGGGAGTTACGCCGGTCACCTGGTCACCGTGTCACCCTGTCACCTTGTCATCCGCAAGGGCCCGAGAGCCTTCCTCCTCCCAGGTCGTGCAGTAGACGCTCCCGAAGTGCAACCGGGCTGCCCGGAGGATTCCGGGCAGCCCGTGCTGTTTCAGGCGGCCAGAAACATTAGAGTTTCTCCAAGTAAGCCAGAACCTCCGCAGTGGTGTACGTCCTCCCCTTGTCTTCCATTCGGCGCTGCAACTCTTCCTTGCTGATCTGAGGTTCCAAGTTCTCGTACTGCGATTTGTCGAAGGGCGGCCAGAAGTACCCCAACACTCGGCCGGTCTCATCGCAAAGATCCACAGGCCCAAAGGGTATGTGAAGTTTGCTGGCCATTGCCGCATCGACGACGATCCTGGCGTCATCCTCTTCCGGTTTGGTGGAGGATGCGTTTTGTTGCCCCGATTTGTTAAGGGGTGGCGAAAAGTCCCCCAACAGCTGGCCGACTTCGCTGTACACTTTCGCATGGCCAGGACGATTTTGGAATTTGCTGGCCATCGCCCCATCGACAACGATCCTGGTCATGGTATGCTCCTTTCCGCGTTGCTGGTCTCGCTCGTGGGATTGTAGCGCAGCACCCGCAGAGCGGGGAACAGAATTCTCACGGCGGACCGCCGACCTCAGCCTCTTGCGGCGCGATCTCAGGCTCGGGCTTGCGCGCCTCGCCCTCCGGCGGGTTGACGGGGATAGGCTCCTGCTTCTCGACCTTCGGCGCCGCCTTGACGCCGTCCGGCGCCAGCTTACCCAGGTTCTCGAACAGGTACGCCAGCGACGCCATCAGCTTGCGGAAGTCGCCCGCGTCGAGGCTCTCGTCGGGCGCGTGGGCGTTTGTCTTCGGATCTTCGATGCCGAGCATGATCGCAGGGGCCCCGCCGAACAGTTCCGCCAGCGGCCCGACGAAGCCGATGCTGCCGCCGCAGCCGATCGCCACCGGCTTCTCGCCGTAGCCCGCCTTCAGCGCCTTCAGCGCCGCCTCGAACGCCGGCCCGTTCGGATCGGTCATCCACCACCCCACCGACCCCGCCGGCTTGACCGTTACCTTCACCCCCCACGGCGGATCCTTCGTCAAATAGTTTTTGACCTGCTCGTACACCTCGTCGGGATTTTGATCCGGCACGATGCGGCAACTGACGATCGCCGACGCCTTCGGCAGCACCTGGTTCGAGGCCCCCTTGATCGAACTGGCCTCCAGGGCAATGATCGTCGCCGAGGGCAATCGCCATGTCTGCTCGTACGGGTGGACGCCCTTGGCCATCGCGAAGTTCACGCCGTCGAGCACGCCCATCTCCTTGCGCCATTTCGCATCATTGCCGGGCAGGCCCTTGAAGGTCTTGCGTTCCTTGGCGGTGAGCTTGCGGACCTTGTCGTAAATGCCCGGAATGGGCAGTTTGCCGTTCTTGCCATAGAGCCGCGACAGGAGCACGTTGAGGGCAATGGCGGCGTCGGCGAGCATGCCGCCTGCCATGCCGCTATGCACCGGCTTGGTCGCGCTCTCGACGTCCACCTGCATCGCCACGATGCCGCGCAGCGAATACGTGATGCTCGGAATGCCGGTGTCGATGTTCTCCGTGTCGCAAACGACGATCACGTCCGCCTTGATGCGCTCCTTCTGCTCCTCGAAGAACCTGTTGAGGTTGCTCGATCCGACCTCCTCCTCGCCCTCGACCAGCATCTTGACGTTGACCGGCAGATCGCCGCCCGTCTTGAGGAACGCGGCGATGGCACCGAGCTGCACGGCAATGGCGCCTTTATCGTCGGCGCTGCCGCGACCGTAGAGTCGCCCCTCACGCTCGGTCAACGTCCAGGGGGGCGAATGCCATTTGCCCTCGTCAATATCCTTTTGATGGACCGGCTGCACGTCGTGGTGAGCGTAGAGGAAGACGGTCGGCTTGTCGGGGGCGCCCAGCCATTCGCCGTAGGCGTAGGGATTGGCGTTGCCGCAGCGCAGAATATCGACGTTCTGCAGGCCCGCCGCGCGCATCTGTTCGCAGGTCAGCGCGGCGCTGCGTTCGAGTTCCTGCTGATGTTCGCCGTCGGTGCTGACACTCGGGATAGCGACCAGATCGGCCAGCGCCTTGACCTGTTGCGCCTCGTTCGCCTTCAGCCAGTCCAGAGCTTGCTGCATGACACGGTTCCTCATCGGGATAGTTTGATGGGGAAAGTGTATGCGCAGCGACCCTCCGCGTTTAGCTGCGGAGCGAAAACCCCTCCCCCCAACCCCCTCCCCGCAACGGAGAGGGGGAGAAGAAGAGACGTGTCTGGCTTGCTCCCCCTCTCCTTGCAGGGGAGGGGGTTGGGGGGAGGGGTTCTGACGCTACACAGGACGTCCGAACACGCCGAGGCGGTTGAGGAACACGAGACTGCCGACGATGGTGGCTGCGATGCTGGCCAGCAAGACGGCGCCGGCGGCGATGTCCAGCGAAGGCCAGGTGCGTTTCTTGGTCTCATCGTCCAGGCCGCGGAACAGCGTTTCGATGGCGCTGTTGAACAGCTCCGCCGTCAGTACCGCCCCAATGCAGCCCAGCAACAGGCACCACTCGATGAGATTACAGCTGAGGACGATGGCGCCGGCCACGACCAGGGCGGAGAAGAAGAAGTGGACGAAGAAACTGGAATGACCGCGGATGCCCAGTTTCAGCCCGCGGAAGGCGTCGCCGAACTTGTGCCGCCACGGCCGCGGCGGCCTCGTCTGCGCCGGCGGCTCGGCCGGCTCGGGCACGACAACAGGAGACTGCGGAAACGCGGTCATATTTGAGCAGTGGACAGGCGTTAGTTATCAGTTGTTCGGAAAGACAGGAAACCCCACACAACCGGCACCTCCTGATATAAGCTGGCCTGTCGTTTCTGACAACTGACAACTGCCGACTGACAACCGACAACCCCCGATGATATAATCGGCGGGATGATGCAGGGGTGGGTGATAAAGGTAGGCAACCAGCGCGGACGATGAGCCCATGGACAACCTGCAGACCGTGATGGGCCTGACGTTCTTCCCGCAGCAATGGTGCGCGGTGACCGCCCCGGTTGGCCCCGTGCTGGTGCTGGCTGGCCCAGGCGCCGGCAAGACACGCTGTCTGACCGGCCGCATCGGTTACCTTCTCGCCCATCACAACGCCGATCCGCAGCGCATTTGCGCCATCACCTTCACCAACAAGGCCGCGCAGGAAATCGCCGACCGTCTGCGACACGGCCTCGGCGACCTCGTCGAAGCGCTGAAGCTGGGCACGATCCACGCCCTTTGCCTGGAATTCCTCCGCGAGCATGGCCGCCGTCTCGGTCTGCCGAGCGGCTTCGGGGTGGCCGACGACGAACATCAGCGCCTCGTGCTGGCGCGGCTGGGCGTACCGTCGAAGCGACACGGTCAACTCCTGCTCCTCTTCGGCCGTCGCCGCTTGCAGGGACACACGCTCAGCCAGCAAGACGAGGCCCTGTTTGGCCGCTACCAGCGCGAGTTGCGCTCCAACCATCTCATCGACTTCGACGAGATTTTGCAGCTGACCCACCTCCTCTTGCGGGACACCCCGGCGATCCTCGACGGCTACCGCGGCCGCTGGGATCATGTCCTTATCGACGAGTGCCAGGATCTCGACGCGACGCAGTACGCCATCCTGAAACTCCTGGCCGACAGTCACCGCAGCCTGTTCGCCGTCGGCGATGACGAGCAGTCGATTTTCTCCTGGCGCGGAGCCGATCCGAGGGTGCTGGCCCGCTTCGTGACGGACTTCGGCATCGATGAGCCGATCGTGCTCGACGTGAACTGCCGCTGCGCCCGAGGGATCTTCGACGCCGCTCGCCGCATCCTGCCGTCGGCCCAGCCGTTGTTTGAGAAAAAGATAACAGCGATCCGTGAATCATCATTTAACGTCCGGGCGATTGGCTTCGCCGACGAGACGGAGGAGGCTCCCTGGATCCTCGACGATCTGCGCCAGGAGATCGCGACTGGCCTGCGGCCCGGCGATTGTGCTGTCCTGTATCGCACCCACCAGGCCGGGCGGGTGTTCGAGGAGGCGCTGGTGGCTGCGGGCATTCCGTGCCGGCTGGCGCGCGGCCAGTCGCTCTCGGACGACAAGGTGATCGCGCGGGTGTTGGCGGCGCTGCGGGTCGTCGCGAACCCCGACGCCGACCTGCACGTTGAAAGCCTCGCCGCCAAGGTTTTTTCCGAGCCGCTGTTGGCCGAGATCAAACGGCGGCCGGGCGCGACCTTTCTCGCGCGACTGCGGATCAACGCGGAACAGACGCACGGACCCGACGCCGGTCGCTGCTGGCGCTTCCTCTATCAAGCGGAGAACCTCAAGGGACTGGGCCGATTGCAAGGCGATCTGCATGGCCTGGTGCAGGCGGTGCTGGCCCAGGGGATCGGCGAGTACGAGGGGCCGCTGGAGGCACGCCACGAACGCCTGGACGACCCCGAGGCGCTGCCGTCGGCGGTGGCCCTCGCCGAAACCCTGCTCGCCGTCGAGCAGCGACGCGGCCGCATCCTCCTCGCTCCCGCTGGCGGGCTGGAGATCGTCGCCCGCGTGATGATCCGCAGCGTGTTGCGCGGCCTGACGGTGGAGCACCTCCGCGCAGCGGGAGCGGCATTGCCTGGCGACCGGGTCTTCTGGAAGCCCACAGGCCCCGGGCCATGGCCGTTCTCGCCGGGTGAGGAGCGACTGCAAAGCGTCGTCCTCATTAAGGCGCTGCAGATCATCGAGGGGCGGCGCTATCGCAAGGGGCTGACGGACTACGTCGTTTTCGACACCGAGACGACCGGCAAGGACGTCCAGCATGCCGAGGTGATCGAACTCGCCGCCGTGCGGGTGCGTGGCGGGCGCGTGGTGGATACGTTCCAGTCGCTGGTGTCGTGTACCAAGCCAATCCCGCCCGGAGCGACCGCGGTACACGGCTACACCGACGCCGACCTGCGCGGCCAGCCCGCACTTTCCGAGGTGTGGCCGCGATTCCGTGCGTTCGCCGGCGACGACGTCCTGGTGGTGCATAACGGGCGTCAGTACGACGTACCGCTGCTGGAGCGACTGACAGCTGGTTGGGGCGGCACCGAGGGGATGTTCTTCTTCGATACGCTGCCGCTCGCTCGGAGCCTCTTCCCCGCTGGCAGCCTGCGGCTCGTGGACCTGGCCGCGCGCTTCGGAGTCGATACCGGCCGCGGACATCACGCCCTCGACGACTCGCTGTGCCTGGTCGGCGTGTTCGAGCACTTGCAGGAGGAGCGGCTGCGGCGCTGGCGCAAGACGTGCCTGGCGGAGTTGCTGGACTGCGTCGCTCTCGGGGCGGCGATCGAGGGACGCACCGACCTGCACCCCGAAGATCAGGCCTTTGTCGAGGCGGCGCGCTGGAGCGAGCTGCGCCGTCCGCCGGCGGTCGTCGATGCCTACACCGAGGAGGCCGAACGCTTCGGATTGCACTGTCCCTCACTCGACGAGTTACTCGGGCGCATGGGCACCCCCGGATGGAAGGGCGGCCGCGGCGACCCGGCCGGACACGAGCGCCCCGCGGAGTCGCATGCGCGGCTGTCGCGTGTGGTGGCCCTCGTCAAGACGGCTCCGCTGGACGAGGCAGTGCGCGCCCTGCTCGACAAGGTCGCCCTGTCCACGTCGGAGGGAGCAAGCGTCGATCCGGAGCGCGTAAGTCTCCTGACCTTCCACTCGACGAAGGGGCTGGAGTTCGGCCGCGTCTACATTGTCGGAGTCGAGGATTTCCAGCTGCCGGGTTACTACGCGATGACGGAGAAGCGCGCCGAGGACATCCACGAGGCACGGCGGCTGCTCTACGTGGCGATGACGCGGGCGAAGGATCGGCTGACGCTGACCTGGTGCAAGGAGCGCGCCGGCAAGCCGACTGGCGGCACGATGTTCCTCGACGAGATGGGCCTGACGCAGGGAAAGGCGTGAGGACTATTATGGCGGCGCGAAAGCTCGTCACACAAGCCCGGAGCGCCAGCGACGGGACGGTAGCATAGTCCCGTCGCTGGCGCTCCGGGCTTGTGTGATGATGGTCCCGTTGCTGGCACTCCGGGCTTGTGTAATACTGCTGTGCCGGACTAATCGGAGCAACCGGCTGTAGCCGAGTGCTTTTCCCCTGTCGGACGAAATATGCTACGATTACGATACACGGCGGCTCCGCGACACGGTCCGCGGACCTCCATCGTCCCAGCACGAAGTCTCAGAAAGGATCTCGCGGATGACCTTACCGCTCGCCCAAGACGGGCCGGACGCAAGAATCGTCGACAACCTTCACGTCCCGTTGCCTTTTCCTGTCACCGATCCGCCGAACCACGAAAGCGAAGAGCCGGTATCATTCGCGGGCCTATCGTTCGAGGGAGGCGGCCTGACGCTCTGGTGCGATCCGGGGACAACTATGGTCGAGAGCCCCCAGTCGGAAATCCAACTCCAACTCCAACCGGGGAAGCCCGTGGTGATTGGACGGCAGCAGGGCGGACGGGTTCCCTATCTCGATCCGGCCTACACCCCGACACGGGTGCTGCCCGACACGAATCGATCGGTCCTGACGATGGCCGGCGACGGCAAAGATATCACTGTCAGCCGAGGCCATTTCCTCCTGCGGGCCACGGCCGAAGGGCTACTGCTTCTCAACGGTGTGCCGCGCCGTGGCGGCGGAGTGCGGCCACCGCTCAACGGCACCTGGCTGCTCGAACCCGAAAGACGCCCTCTCGGGGATGGTGAGGAGTATCTCATCGCGACCGGGTCCTCGGCCAGGATTCGCCTGCCCAACGGGGCCAAGGTGCGCATCCGCGGAGCCTGACGATGACCCAGGCATGGACCGCTGAGTGTAGCGTCTCGGCCGACCTCGCCCGCTCGCTGATCGAGGCTCAGTTCCCGCAGATGGTGTTGGCGTCGGTGGAGCCCTTCGGGGCCGGCTGGGACAATACCGCCTTCCTCGTCAACGACACCCTTGTCTTCCGCTTCCCGCGCCGGCAAATCGCCGTGCCGCTGCTGGAGGCCGAGGCTCGTCTGCTGCCCGTCCTCGCCGAGCGGCTGCCGCTGCCGATCCCCGTGCCCACCTTCGTCGGCCCCCCCACCGCGAGCTACCCGTGGCCCTTCGGCGGCTATCCGCTCCTTCCCGGCCGGACTGCCTGCTCCGCCAACCTCGACGACGAACAGCGGCAGGCCCTCGCCGCGCCGCTGGCGCGCTTCCTGGCCACCCTCCACACGACCCCTGCTGCCTGGGCCGCCCATCACGGCGCCGGGCCAGATCCCATCGAGCGCCTGGATATCGCCCGCCGCCTCCCGCGCCTGCGCGAGTTGCTGGCGCAGTTCGCCGCGCACCATCTCGTCGAGGACGTCCGCCCGCTCACGGCTCTCGCCGACGCGGCACCCGCCGTCTATGTCCCGCGCGCGGATACCCTGGTCCACGGCGACCTCTACGTGCGCCATCTCCTCGTCAACGAGGACAAACGCCTGGCTGGGGTGATCGACTGGGGCGACATCCACCTCGGCGATCCCGCGGCCGACCTGATGGTCGCTCACAGTTTCCTTCCGCCGACGGCACACGACGCCTTCCGCGCCGCCTACGGGCAAATGGACAGCACCGCCTGGAACATCGCTCGCCTACGTGCTCTCTGGCACACGGCGAACGTGCTGAGCTACGCCCAGGATGTCGGTGATGTCGATCTGCTGCGCGAGGGCCAGCGCGGACTGCGGTATCTCGCCCTGACGTGAGCCGGGGAAAAGCCCGCGGGCCGCGGCCCGTGGGCTTGAGGCGGTTGCCACACGGAAGGGGCTGTGGTAGCCTGAGACCAGCGCCTAACGTCCCATCGGCCGCTTGTGAGCGTCGGTTCGTGGCCCGCGAAGAAGGAACGTGCGACATGCCGAGGTGTCCCAGCTGTGGCGCGGAGGTGCCGCCGGGCATGCGCTTCTGCGGCGCGTGCGGCCATGCGCTCGCCGCCACCGTGAGCGACGTTTCGGGCAGCTCACCCAGCGGCGTACCCCACGGCTCGCCGCCCTCGGGGCCCACCGGAGCGTCGCAGCTCGCCAGGCCAACCATCGCCTCGACCACCTCCGACCCACCTCACGCACCACCCTCTTCCGGCGTCGCCGAGCGTTTCACGCCAGGACAGATCCTCGCGAGCCGCTATCGCATTGTCAGCCGCCTTGGCAGAGGGGGAATGGGCGAGGTCTACCGCGCCGACGACCTCAAACTCGGCCAGGCGGTCGCCCTCAAGTTTCTGCCCGAGGGACTGGCTCACGACCCCGGCCGGCTCGCCCTCCTGCACGACGAGGTCAAACTCGCCCGGCAGATCTCGCACCCGCACGTCTGCCGCGTCCATGACATCGGTGAGGCGGACGGCCAGACGTTCATCTCGATGGAGTTCGTCGATGGCGAAGACCTGGCCGCGCTGCTACGGCGCATCGGTCGCTTGCCGCCCGACAAGGGCGTGCAGGTGGCGCGGCAACTGTGCCTGGGCCTGGCGGCGGCCCATGAGCGCGGGGTGATCCATCGCGACCTGAAGCCCGCCAACGTGATGCTCGACGGCCGCGGACAACTTCGTATCACCGACTTCGGCCTGGCCCGCTTGACGGCACAGGTCGCCGGCGCCGATGCCCGTTCCGGCACCCCCGCCTACATGGCCCCGGAGCAGCTGGCGGGCCGCGAGGCGACCGCGCGCAGCGACCTCTACGCCCTCGGGCTGGTGCTCTATGAGATCTTCACCGGCAAGCAGGCATTCCCGGCGCGATCGCGCACCGAACTCCTGCGCTTGCGCGAGCAATCGACCCCTCCCGGTCTCTCCAGCCACATCACCGACCTCGACCCGGCGGTGGAGCGCGTCATTCTGCGCTGTCTGGAGAAGGAGCCGCGCAAGCGGCCGCTGTCGGCGCTGGCGGTGGCGGCGGCCTTGCCGGGCGGCGATCCCCTGGCGGCGGCACTGGCGGCGGGCGAGACGCCTTCGCCCGAGATGGTGGCAGCGGCGGGTGAGGCCGGCGGACTGCGACCGGCCGTCGGACTCGCCTGTCTGGCAGGGGTGGTACTCGGGTTTGTCGTTCTGGCTCTGCTGGGCAACACGACGAAACTTGTCAGTCGGGTGCCGCTGCCACTGAAGCCCGACGTCCTGGAAAACCGGGCCGAGACGATCCTGCGCCAACTCGGGTATGAGCAGCCTTATCGGGCGTATGGTTTCGGCGTGGACCGTTCGGTGTTCCGCGCCGTGCGGAAATCGGGCCAGGACGATCCGTGGGCAGGACTCGCGACGCTGCAACCGCCTGCTCTTTACTTTTGGTATCGCCAAAGTCCTCAGCCCTTGGTGCCGACCCTGTTCTCGCAGGATGGGGCGGCGATGCCGGGGCGCGTCACCCCCGAAGATCCCCCGGCGCTGCTTCCCAAGATGGCCCTGGTGCGCCTCGATCCGAAGGGGCGCCTGACCGCCCTTCAGGCCATTCCCCCAGCCTTCGGCGAGGAAGGCCCGCTCCCCCCAGGCCACGAACCCGATTGGCCCCGCTTGTTCCCCGCGGACATGGTCGGCTTCTCCTTGGCGGACGAAAAGGCGTTCACGCCGACACAGACGCAGTGGGCGCCGCCGGTCGCGTACGACGCCCGCAAAGCCTGGCGCGGCACCTACCCGGAAAGCGGTCTCAGCATTCAGGTCGAGGCGGCGACCTATCGCGGCAAGCCTGTCTTCTTCCGGATCGTCGGCGACTGGAATCGACCTGATGCCGGGGCCGACGCCGCGGGCTTCACACTGAGTGCGCTCGTACGAATCATGGGTTACGGGATCGATTACCTCCTGATTATCTGTAGTATCGTGCTGGCGGTCCCGAACCTGCGCGCGGGGCGCGGCGATCGCCGGGGCGCTCTGCGGCTGGCCCTGGCGTCGTTTGCCATCGTGTGGTTGAGCTGGTTCTTGCAGGCGAGCCATGTGGCCACGCTGGCGGAGTCGGATCAGATCGAGATGGGTCTGGCCTGGGCGTTGTTCTTCGCCGCGAAGATGTGGCTGTGTTACATCGCCCTGGAGCCGTACGTGCGCCGGCTGTGGCCGGAAACTCTCGTGTCGTGGAGCCGCCTGCTGGCGGGACGGGTGCGCGATCCGCTCGTCGGCGCGTCGATCCTGATCGGCTTGCTGGCTGGGGTGGGCTTCGCCATCCTGGAGCAACTGGTGCTGCTGGCCCCTCCCTGGTTCTACCTGCCAGCGCCGCCGCCGTTCGCCAGCCGCGGCACCGACGCGACCCTGATGGGCGGCCGCTTCGTTCTCGGTTACGGGCTCTACCTCGTCATCTTTGGCTTCCGCGTTGCCCTGATCTGGATCCTGTTTTTCTTGCTGCTGCTCCGCGTCGGTTTGCGCAACCCCTGGCTGGCTGCCGGGACTTACATTCTATTTCAGATGCTATATGTAGGTTTTTCGCTGGGTGATCCGCGCGTTTCCTGGTTCTTCTACGCGGTGGGGTTTGCGCTGGTGGTGGTCGTGCTGATGCGCTATGGCGTCCTCGCGGCGGCTACCCTGTGGATCGCCCGCAACGTCCTCCTGTCTTTTCCGCTGACGGCGGACCTGTCGGCCTGGTTTGGCAGCAGCGGCTTGTGGGCCATGGCGGTGCTGCTGTTGCTGGCCGGGTACGGGTTCTGGACGTCGCAGGCGGGGCGGCCACGGCTGAGCGCTCGCTGGCTAGGCGAGGAGTAGCCACAACGCCAAAGCGGTTCAACGAGCGGCGGGGTTTATCCCCGCCGTCTGGCCAGCGGGGATAAACCCCGCCGCTCGTCGCCTCCGACAGCCATCTGCAAACCGCTCTCGCCAACCCGATACAAGCCCGGAGCGCCAGCGATGGATGACCTCCGTTGCTTGGTGGCGGATTAGAGCAGACAGGCAAGATATTCCGTGCGTATGTTTCCCAGCTTCTTTTCTTTATCTGCAGACAATACCGGTCGCGAGTCGATTTCTGGTAATGCCGACGCGTGGTCCGCCCTGCGCCGGCACGGCTGTGCCTGACTCGGAGGAGTCCATGAAGCACCCCAGCTGGGCGAGCAGCCTTGCCCTCTGCCTGATCCTTGCCGCCAGTTCCGTCCGCGCGCAGGAACCTGGACCGCCCATCCAACTCGGCCCACCAGCGCCACTCCTGGAACCTGCGCCACGCCCGGGATTGGAGCACGGGGAAGCGGACGAGCCAGCGACGGCAGAGGCCATCCGGCTCGGGCGACCAACATCCCTCGTGGACTCAGCGGCGTGTGCCTCCGACGAGTACCCCACGCCGCGCCTGTTCAGCCTGGCGCCGGAGCGGTCCGCGGAAGCAACGATCCTCCAGGCGGCATGGCACAGCGACGAGCCTCAGCCATCGGCGGGAGGCATCTGCCCCGACCGCCCACCACCGTTGCCGGGAACGGTCCCAGCGCCGGGGCAAGGAGACGGCCAGCCCGCGGCACGGGATGGCGGCTCTCCGCCCAGCACCGACGCCTTCGCCCTGGCCCCACCCGCCAGCGGCGCCGAGACGGGCGGCTTCAACCCGAATATGTTCGGCGATCACCTCTCGCCCTCGTTCGTGAACGTGTCCTCGTCATCCAACCAGGCGGGAGCGCTTGCTACCGTGGTTCGCGGAGCGTTCAAGATCGCCGAGAACGAAAGCCCCCGCCCGCAGGATCGCCTGTTCTTCACCTACAACTACTTCAACAGTGTCCCGGGCGGGTCGGATGCCTCCGGTGTTACCCGCTCCGACGTTCACCGCGTTGTCATGGGCTTCGAGAAGACCGTCCTCGATGGCAATATCTCCGTGGGCGTCCGCGCGCCGTTCATCCGCTTTCAGGGCGACGGCAGCGTCGGACGCGAGGATCTCGGCGACCCGAGCATCGTCCTGAAATATGCCTTCATTAACGATCGTCAAACGGGGAATGTGCTTTCCGGCGGACTCGTGGTGACCGCTCCGGTCGGAGCGAGCTTCCTGCCCGCGGGAGCTGCGAACATCCACCCGACCCTGTTCCAGCCCTACGTCGGCGCGATTTACAACCTCGGCGACTGGTACGTTCAAGGCTTTTCGTCGATCATCCTGCCGACGGCCCACCGCGACGTCACCGCCTGGTACAACGACGTGGCGCTCGGTTACTTCCTCTATCGAACCACGCAGCCTGGCCGCCTGTTGACTGCGGTGGTGCCGACGATCGAGCTACACGTGACGACGCCGCTGAATCACCACGGAGGCGATGCGCAACCGATCACGGGGATCGACCTGGTGGACCTGACCGCCGGGGTGACCTTCGGCGTGGGCCGGCGTTCGACGCTCGGCCTGGCGGTGGTGACGCCGTTGACAGGGCCGCGGCCGTTCGCCGTCGAGGGCCAGGCGTACTTGAACTGTCGCTTCTAGGGTTCGGTTAGCGACGCTTCGCGGAAGCGTTGGCCAGGCAGGTCACCACGCCCGGAACAATAGGTAGCAGCCCACCGCCCCGACCGGCACCATCGCCAGCCCCCACGCCAGCACCTTGCGGAACAGGACGCGATGATCCTCCGTCGGCGCGGCGTAGGCAACGCAGATGGCCCCGATCGTCGAGAGCGGCGACGCGTCAACCAGGTGCCCCGCGACGATGATCGACGACGCCACCGCGAGCGGTTCGCCGCCCACCTCGGTCGCCAGCGGCAGAAACGCCGGTAACACCACTCCCGACGTGCTCGCATAGACCGACACGAACGCCGCGAAAAACGCCACGACCCCCGTCACCGTCTCCGGCGTCGATAGGCTACGGATCAGGTCGGCGAACAGTTTCGTGCCCCCCGTACGCCTCAGCAGGTCCGTCAGCACGCTCACGCCGCAGACCATGATGATAACGCCCCAGGGCATCTTGCGGAGCGCCTCGCGCTCGTCGGCCACACCGCCGAGCGTCAGGCCAATCGATAGCGCCAGCGCCGCCATCCCCACGTTGACGCGAAACACAATCGCGCCGACGATCAAGAGCCCGATGGCCGCGAGCGTGACCGCGTGCCTGGCCCGGAAGTGCGCCTCCGCGCTCACCCGTGGCGCGCCGGCGCGGATGCTGTCCTCGCTCCCCGGCTCGTGCTGCCGGAACAGGCGCCAGCCGCCGAACAGGCCATACCCGGCGAACGCCACCGCCGCCTGAGCCATGAGATTGTGCAAGAAAACCGCGGTTTCATGACCGACAATACCGATCTTCCTCATCTGCTCCTCGGCGATGATCCCGGTCGGCGTGATGGGCGAAAGGGCACCGGCGAGCGAGCCATGCGCGACCATGATCGTCATGAGGAAGGCGGGAATGCGCGCCCGGTGAGCGACCGCCATCGCCATCGGCGAGATCAGGGCGGAGGCGGCGATGTTGCCGGCGCCGACGGTGGCGATCGCGCAGGTGAGGGCAAAGAACATCACCGGAATCAGGCCGGCGTTGCCGCGGCAGAGACGCACCGCGGCCCGCGCGACCGTGTCCAGCGTGCCGTTGTTCTGCGCCTGGGTGAACAGGAGCGTCACCCCGAGCAGCGTCAGGAACAGGTCGGTCGGGAACCCGCCCACGAGGGCTCGGAAGTTCGCTTTCGGATCGCCCCCGATGAGGTAGACGCCGATAATCCAGGCGAACGCGAGCGCGAGGACGCCGGGGTTGACGTTCGTCGTGCAACTACAGACGATCACCACGAGGAGAGCCGCCAGCGAGATCCAGGCCAGATCAAGTACCATGCGGCCCCCGCGTTCGTAGCGGTGTCAAGACCCCTCCCCCCAACCCCCTCCCCCAAAGGGAGAGGGGGAGCCAGCAAGCCAAGCGCCGTCTCTTCTTCTCCCCCTCTCCGTTGCGGGGAGGGGGTTGGGGGGAGGGGTCTTGACACCGCGTTAGTTCGCCAGGCGCCGCAGCCCGTCGCGCAAGCGCTCCAGACCTTGCTCCAACGCCGTGCCGCCCGCCGCGAAGGAGACGCGCAGCGTCCCTTCGCCACCCGGCCCATAGGCGGCGCCGTGGATCACGACGACGCCAGCTTCGCGCAGCAAAAAGCGGCGTACCTCGTCCGACGGCCGCCCCAGGCCGCGCACGTCCAGCATGACGAACAGGCCGCCCTCCGGCACGAGGGGCTGGACACCGGGCAAGCCGCGCAGCCGCTCCACGACGAGATCGCGCCGCGCCTGATACTCCGCCCGCATCCGCTCGACGCTGGCCTGATCGGAACGGAGGGCGCTCACGGCCGCATCTTGCACGAACGTCGCCGGCCCGCGGCTGGACTGCTGCAGCACCAGAAGCATCGCACCGATCAACTCGGGTGGCCCGGCACAGTAGCCGACACGCCAGCCTGTCATGGCGTACGTCTTCGAGAGACTGTTGACCAGCAGCGTGCGCCCGCGTGCTTCCGGCGACAGCGCGGCAGGCGAGACGTGTCGATGGCCGTCGTAGACCAGCGCCTCGTAGATCTCATCGCTGAGCACGAAGAGGTCGCGGGCGGCGGCGAAGTCCATCACCGTGCGCAGTTCCTCCGCGGTGAAGACAGTGCCGGTCGGGTTCCACGGCGTATTGAGCAGGACGAGGCGCGCTTGAGCCGTGCGGGCGCTTTCGAGGGCGGCGCGGTCGAGGACAAAGCGACCTTCACGGATCGTTGAAGACACCGATACGGCGCGGCCGCCCCACAGAGCGATGGGACCGGTGTAGGCGTCGTAGATGGGGTCGGGCAGCAGGACGTCGTCGCCGGGCTGGATCAGGGCGCCCAGGGCCGTCGCCAGGCCCGCGGTGGCGCCGTCGGTGATGAGGATTTCGCGGCCGGGGTCGTAGGTCAGGCCGTTGTCGCGCGCCAGCTTCTCCGCGACGGCCTGACGGAGAGTCGGTTCGCCCTGGTTGTCGGGGTAGCCGGTGCGGCCATCGCGGAGGGCTTTTTCAGCGGCCTCGACGATGTGAGCGGCGGTCGGCGTATCGGGCTGACCGCGCATCAGGGAGATAACGGAGCGTTCTTCGGTCTGAAGCTGCCGCACCTCCTGCAGGACACGGTTGACGGCGGTGGGGACCAACCCACCGACGCGAGCGGCAATGCGCACGATGCTCACCTCATCGATCCGAGTACGTGGCGATCGTTCCTGGAATGATTGGATGGAAGCGCACCGCCGACGGCAAGCGCCCTGTGCTAGCAGCCCGTTGAAAACCCCTCCCCCGGCCCCTCCCCGCAGCGGAGAGGGGGGCAAGCCAGAAAACTCTCCCCTCTCCTCTCAGGGGAGGGGCCGGGGGAGGGGTTTTCAACGGGCTGCTAACCCCCAGACAGCGCGAGGAGGCGCTTCACCGCCGCGGACAGCCGCGGGTGACGCACCGACAGCCGATGGAAGTGCCTGGCGATACCCAGCGCCACCGGCCCCAGACGACGCACTTCTTCCAGTTCGCGCGCCTGTTCCGCCAACTCTACCCGCGTCTCGGCAAGGGCCTGCCGTGCCGCTTCCAGCTCCGCAGCGAAGTATCCCAGCCCCGGCAAAGCCCAGGTGAGGTCGCGCTCGTAGCCGCGCGCGATCAGCCACTTGCCGCAGATCCCGGCGAGCACGGCCAGTTCGCGTGGAGTTGCCTGCGCGCGCCAGCTGCCGCTTCGTCCGTCGCGAATGTGGTTCCAGTGCAGCAGGGTCTTCTCATCCCAGCGGTGGGCGTTGGTCGGCGCTTCCAGGTCCACCCCCTGCTCGTGTAAGTGCGCGGTGAATTCCGCGGTGCGGCGCCGGGTCGCCTCCAGCGAATACTCGCCCACAACCGCCTCCGCTGCGCCATTGTCCAGATGCATGCCGAGGTGAGCGGCGAGCACCACAACGGCGGCGGCAGGTGCGGCCATGATCTCCTCGTAGCGCTGCGAGAGTGTGTGCGGTTGGTCGGCCCAGAAGGCGTCGTTGGCCAAACAGAGATGAAGGAGGTCTTTTCGCTCCACTACGTCCTCGAAGGACGCGCCATTCTTATGCATCAGCGAGTAGGCGACGTCACGCAGGTCGCGGTAGGCGTAGACGGCGAGCGCGCGGCCCTCCGCCAGCGCCGCAGCGAAGGCAGGGTGTTTGTCATGGGCCTTCAGCACGCGCCAGCGGGCCTCTTCCCCACGGCTTTGACTGGCGTACTGCTCGCCAGTGAGGAATCCCAGGCGACTGCCGTCCAGGTGCCCTTCCACCAGATGGCTGACGACCTCGTATTGCCAGGTTGATCCCGCCCGGTACATGCCGACACAGAAAACATCCATGTCCGGTCTCCGACTTGACTTGCCTCACCCGGATCAGGTCGAAATCTTCTCGTAATAGACGCCTACCCAACCCGGGAGACCCACTGGCTTGTACTCGCCCGCTTCCACAACGATGGCGCCGTCGCCGTCCTGGATGTGGAGCGGATCGAGAAGGTGTGGGGTAGTGCCGAGGCGGGCGGCTAGGGCTGCCATTGCCACTTCCAAGTTCCTGAAGCGGCGCCTGAACGCCCCGTAATCGAAATCGGGATCCTCCAGCAACTGACCCAGCAGGGACGGCGGCTGTGGTGGCTTCAGAGGAGGTGAAAACTCCCCCAATGGGGCGGCCGCCCGCCAGGTCAGTGATTGGGCCTCTACTTGCTCCCCCTCCTTGAAGATACTGTAGCCCGCGACATAGCCCGCATCGAAGGAGAACAGGTAGATGACTGGACTGAGGCTTCGGGACAAAGACATCGCCAGGGGGTTCGCCCG
The DNA here is from genome assembly GCA_035637055.1 of Gemmataceae bacterium. Lineage (GTDB taxonomy): Bacteria > Planctomycetota > Planctomycetia > Gemmatales > Gemmataceae > DASPXY01. The sequence continues at coordinate 25,096 of DASPXY010000347.1, forward strand.
ATACCAGGTCGGGAATGGACCTGGCAACCCATCCCCCCAGGACGAGAGCGGCACCCACCGGGACTGACCGGCTGGTCCAACGAAAATCATTTGCACCGAGCGATAGTGGAAGCCATCCGCATAGATCCTCGGTGCTTCGTGGTAGACGATCCGGCGACGGAGTCGGCCAAGGGCATCCTCAAGCGCCGTGAAGATCAGCGACTGTTCGACGGCCGGTACCAGGATGGTGTTGTAGCAAGCGCCCATACGCTCAACTCTCCAGCTACTTCACGATGCATTATCGGGAACCAGCGCCGCGATGCAATCCGAGTTGCTCTCCCCTCGCCTCGAATCCCTCTCCCGCATAGGGGAGAGAAACGAGGAACGCCGCCCGGATCTTGGCCCCGGACGGCGTTTCTCGTGTTCCAACCAACTGCGGTGAGGATTACTTCAGGATCTTCGGCACGTTCGCCATGATCTGCGTGATCGCCTGGTCGTTCAACTGGCCCTTGCGGAATACATGGTTGGCGACCACAACAAGCTTGTTGTACAGGACGACGGTGACGTCGGCGTCGCGGGCGACCTCAAACCTCTCCGGGCCGCTCGGGCCGTCGATGGCCAGCACGGTGTTCTTGATGTTCTCGGTCGCGGCCAGCTTCTTCAGCTTGTCGGCCAGTTCTTCCCTGTCGGTCAGGAAGACGACGAAGCTGCCCATGCCCTTGTCCTTGTTCTTCGCGGTGGCGGCGTCGAGTTGCTTGATCAGCTTCGTCAACGACGGGCTGACCTCGCGAGCGAAGACCATCGCCACCGGGCTGAGGCCGTGCTTGCACACCAGGGAACTTTTCCTGCCGGCCTCGGGGCCGGTGACGTTCAGCGGATAGAACGGACCGGGAATGCGTTTGCCGGCCTGCGGGCCGGACTTGGGCGTGCCGCCCGCGAGGGTGCTGCCGACCACCACGCCGAGCGTCAGCACCGCCACCGCCAGAATTCGCGTTGTCCTCATCGGATCGATCTCCTTCAGATAGGAACCTTCGAGAGCTTTTTTACCTATTTAGAGCTCTGGCCGGCGAGCGGCAGGAGTTTCTGCACGAGTTTACGGAACGGTTACCCTCTGGGGACTTGCGAGAAGCCGGTGACTATGGGTCGGGACTCTATGTGCGATCAGGACCGTTACGCAGTTGCGACCTCGCGGACGGCGGCGATGGGCAGGTCGCGCTTGGTCCCCCACACCTCCCACTCCGTGGCGGTGCGGGTCAGAAAGATGCGCTGGAACTCGTCCTCCCTCGCGCACGTCATATTCAATTCGTCGAGGAGCCGTTGCAAGAAGTGAGGCTCCAGCGCCGCCAGGGCAACCCATCCCTCCTTTGCCGGATACAGCTGGTAACCCGGAACACCGCCCCCGAGGATCCCTCCGGGAGCAGTCAACCCTCGCCGGAACGGCTCGGCAAACCACTCCGCGGCCTGTGCCAAACTGACCCAAACACACTGACTGCCCTGACCGCGGTCGCGCGCCAGCATCAGGGCGAGTGCGGTACTGACGACCTCCTGAGCCCCTGCCAGGTCCGCGATACACGCGCGCGGAAGATGGGGCGGCGTCAGCAATCCTGCCCGGGCCTGGTAGGTGAGATCGTGGCCGGGCAGGTCGTTCAGCGGGGCAAGGTAGCCCACGATCCCCACTTGACACAGCCGCGGGTAACGGGCGTGCAACGAATCCCACGCCAGCCCCAACCGCTGCAGGGCCGCCGGTCGCGTCGCCGTGATCAACAGGTCTGCCCACGCCAGCCACTCGTCAAGTCGGAGACGCTCCGCCGGTTCCTTGAGGTTCAGACGCACAATTTCCTGGCCCTGGTGCAATTCGCCGTACCAGTCCGGCCGAACTCGAGCGAGGGGGTCGCCGTCCGGCGGTTCGACCTTCACGACCGCGGCCCCCAGATGGTGCAGGCGGGCGACCGCCAGCGGCCCCGGCAGATTGACGGCCAGCGTGAGAACGTGAGTGTTTTCGAGAGGTTTCATGACGCCAACGGTTTCCTCTCAGCGCACCCGCTCCCAGCTGACGGCGGTGACACACGGCTCGATCCCGAGACGCTGCACCATCTCGTTCAGGTACTTGTCGTTCCGCTCGTGCGAGAAGATCTCCGCCACGACGGCACACACGCCGGCCTGCTCGGTATCCTGCATGGCCAGGCCCTGAACATTCATGCTCGGGTGCGAGTTGATGTGGCGCATGAACACGTTGCGGACGAGACCCGCCTCCTGCGTCTGGCAGACGGCGCGCATCCGGTAGACCGTTTCCACTTCCACCGCTGTTTTGGCCCGGGCCTGGAGGCGGCGGACCACCGGCCGCAGGCACACGTTGACGAGCAGGATGGCCGCGGTGCCGAGGGCGGCCTCCAGCGGCAGGCCTGAGCCAGCCAGAACGCCGATGGCGGCGCTGCACCACAACGTCGCGGCCGTGTTCATGCCGCGCACGGTCAGCCCCTCGCGCAGGATCACGCCGCCGCCCAGAAAGCCGATGCCGCTGACGACCTGGCCGGCGACGCGCGTCGGGCTGGAGTCACCGCCGAGCAACTGCGGCAGCGCCACGAACATGGCGGCCCCGAGGCAGACCAGGGCGTTGGTGCGCAACCCCGCCGGGTGCCCGCGAAACTCCCGCTCCAGCCCGATAACCATGCCCAGCAGCATCGCGGCGCCGATATTCAGGATAAAGGCGAGCGCATCCATCGTCGAAGGCGGGCCGGCGGTGCTCGCCGCGAAGGTCACCATCACCGACATGGCGGAGCCTCCTTGGGGTTATTCCTTCAGGGCCAGGATGGCGTCCAGCGGACTGTCGGTCGGCCGGCCCTCAACGCGGCTGAAGCCCGCCGCGCGGAGCAACGCCGCGTACTCCGCGAGCGTGCGTTCCTTCCCCTCGGTGCAGGTTAGCATGTTCAGCGATTGCAGCACGGCCCAGCGCGGCCCGCTGCGGTCGTCGTCGAGCAGTTTCTCCGCGATGAGCAGGCCGCCGCCGGACGGCAGGCGTTCGTAGATGGCCCGCAGCAGCCGACGGATCTTGTCCTCGCTCCAGTCGTGGAGGATGCGGCCGACGGCGAACAAATCCGCCGCGGGCAGCGGCTCGGTGAAGAAGTCGCCGGCTAGCACCTCGACGCGATCGGCAAGCCCGGCAGAACGGACGTACTCCTCGGCCAGCGGCACGACCGCGGGCAGGTCGAAAACGACGGCACGCAACGTCGGGTAGCGGCGACAGGCAGCAACGGCGAAATGGCCGGTGGCGCCGCCCAGGTCGGCAAGGCGATGGAAGCGGCTCAGGTCAAACGCCTCAGCGACGCGCGGCGAACTGAGCAGGCCGTGACCGTGCATGCCGAGTAGAAACTCGCGTTTGTCGTCGTCGGTGCGAAAGAAGTGGGCGAAGATCGGCCCGTCGAGGTCGAACGCCTGCCGCCAGCGGTGCGTGCCCTCACGGACGGCGTCTTCCAGATTGCCCCACAACCTCCACAGCACCGTATTGGAGTAATTGATGTAGCCGGTCAGCCGCCGCGGACTCTGGCGGCACAGGTAGGCCGCGCTGGCGGGCGTGTTGGCGTAGGCGTCCCTGTCGCGCGTGAGCAGGCGCAGCCCAACGCAACCATCGAGCAATCGCTGTAGGGCGTCGGGGTTGACTTGAAGGTCATGGGCCAGCACGGCGAGCGAAGCGGGGCCGTCGGCCAGTCGATCGAAGAGGCCAAGAGCGACGGCGGCGAACATCACCTTGGAGCAGCGGAAACCCTCCAGCAGATCGAGAACAGGGGATGGATCGTGGGCCGGCGTCTCGGCGGACATCAAGCAGTTCCTCGCCCGGTGATTGGCTGGCTCCGGCTCACTGCCCTCGTCGCCGAAACTGCCGAATGTAGAGCACCGAGACCGTTTGACCATCTGCCTCAATGCGGAATACGACGGCGAGGGGCGGGACGAACGTGATCCTTCGGCCGCGGGGCCGGGATTCGCCTTCGTTGTGAGGGTCGGCACCGAGTCGTTGATCGATGGTGTGGCTGGCTGCGGTAATGGCCCGACGGCCTTCGGAATCCGCTTGCGTCCAGATCGCCGCAAGGACATTCAGGGCTCGTCGCGACCAGCGGACTCGGAACATCACTGCTGCTCCAGGGTTTTGAGGTGGGCGAGCACTTCTTCCGTGGTGTACCATTCGGTGGATTGTTCCAGGTGGTCCAGTTCTTCCTCGGTCACTTCTGGAGAAACAGGCTCCCACTCCGACAAGTCGAGTACAGGTACAAACTGCCCCAACACCCGCCCCGATGGGTCGCACAACTGCACTGCCTGAGTCAACCCATTGAGTTTGCCGGCAAAGGCCGCATCGAGGATGAGTTGTGTCATTTCTGAGTCCCTTTCTCGTTCTTCGGTTGAAGGCATTTCACCCTTCCGCATCTTACCCAGCAGTTTCGGTGCCTGCAAATGCATCTGGAATCCTTGGATCTTGGATCCTCGCTTACGTCCGCTAGTGCTTGCGTGCCGGGTAGGCCGTGATGGTGGTCGGCCCCTGCGCGATGAGTTGACCGCCATGCACGAGCAAGTTCCCCGGCGCCTCCTTCAACCCCGTGTGGACCTGCGCCGGCTGCCCCTTCTCCAGATCGACAGCGCCGATCGCTGGCCCCTTACCGCCAACCGCATTTCGCAGAGGTAAATAGTAGGTATTGCCGGCGGCGACTCCCATGCCGGAGGGCACCCCCGTTTCGACGCGCCAGACTTGCTTGCCGTCTTTGAGAGCGAGAGCGCGGCAGTCCCGCTTGCCGACCAGCAGCACCTTGCCGCTGCGGACACCCGCCAGGTAGAGGTCATCGTCGCGCTTCGCCTTCCACTGCAGCGAGCCGTCGCGCAGGTCCAGGCAGTGAACTGATCCCTCACCCGCGGCCGTGAACACCACCTTGCCGCCGGCGATCACTGGCGCCGTGTTGTGCCACTCCGGCCGGAGGTTGACGCCGCCCTGCGGCCCGGACCTGCCCTCGCGGTAGGTGTAGACCCACAGGAGGCTTTCCGTCAGCAGATCAACGGCGAGGATGGCGCCGGCATTGGTCGGGCAAATGAGGACGCCGTCGCTGTACGCCAGGTGAACGGGCTGCGTGCAGCGCAAGGGGGAAGCGGCGACCGTGTCCTGCACCGTCGCCAGCAGATGCTGCGAGAGCACCTTGCCGCCCTTCGCCGGATCGAGACTGACCAGGCGCAGCTGACCATCTCGTTCGTTGAGCGCGTACAGCGTGCCACCCAGCGGCAACGGGGCGCCCAACCAGTGGCCACCGAGGGATGGGTCACCCTGCCGCCACTCGAGCTTGCCGGTCTTGAGTTGATACGCCTGCAAGCTGTTCTGCGCGATCAACTCACTGAGTGTCCCTGTGATCCCTGCGCGCGGGCCGGTCGGTGGGATGGACAGGTCATCGACGACATAGACGAACTGGCCGTCCGACGAGAGCGTGCCCGCGGCGGGGTTCTCGAATACAACGCCGCCAAAACCCTGCTTCTCGTAAGTCTGCAGCCAATTCTGCACTGGCCCGCGCAGCTTGTTGTCGGCCAGCAGCATCGCCAAACTACCCTCCAACTCGGTTGGCTTCCATTCGATGTCGCCAGGTTTCGCCTCGACCTGGCCTTGCTTGTCTTTCAACTCGGTCAGCTGGACGCAGGTGATGCCGGCGTGCGTGCGGTAGATGACCTTGTCGCCGACCGCCAGCGGGAAGAAGCCGGGCAGCACAGGGGCGTCTTGTTGACCATCTCGCTGTCGGCGTGCCCGATCAATCCACGGCTCGGCCTCCTTGCCCTTGTCCACCTCACCGCTCCCCTCGAACACGTCGAGCAGAGTGCGCCGCTGCCAGATGACCTTGTCGAGAACGGGGGTGCCTGCCGCGGCGCCCTGCCCGGAGCGTGCGGCGTTGCCCTGGAACAGCAGCCAGGCGAGCCCGCGCCCTTCGCTCGCCGCAGCCACGCGCTCCAGTTCCTGCCGCGCCTGCTCGACGCTGAATTTCCGCTCCCCGAGTACCAGGCCAGTCTTGTCGATCTTCGTCGCCAGTTGCTTCCAGACGCGATCGCTGCCGGCGCGGTCGCCTGTCACGCGGAAGGCCACGGCGGCCCGATACAGCGTCAACGTCGTGGGTTCGGCGAAGGGCTGGCGGAGCAGACGTTCGTAACAGAGGGCGGCGGGGAGGTAGCGGCCGGCCTCATGATGCTGACCGCCGAGAAGGGTCAGCGCCTCGGGGCCGGCGCTGGTGTAGAGACCGCGGCGAATCGCCTGGGCCAGTAAACGCGGATCGTTCTGTTGCTTCGCCCGCGCGAGCAGATCGCGGCCAAGTGAGCCGTAATGCTCGTTGTAGACCTTGATGGCCTCGACCGGCAATCGCGCCAGCAGGGCGTTGGCCGCGACGTTCGGACTGTGCCAGCGAACGAACGGCTTGCCCTCGGCGTCCTTGCCGCACTCCTGCAGCAGGGCGCTGCCGGAGGCGTCGAGCAGCATCTGCAGACTGTGGGCAACCGTGTGCCATTCGCGATCCTTGATGTAGGTAGGAATCTGGCGAAGGATTTGCGGCAAGCGCGTATTGCCCTCCACGAAATCGTCCA
>DASPXY010000348.1:0-3842 GCA_035637055.1 Gemmataceae bacterium
GAAGCGCCACTTCGGACCGACGGCGCGGCCCTGGTTGCGATGACCGCCGCGGCCGAAGGTGCGGACCGGGATGGTGCGGCCGTCGAGTGGATAGAGCTGCGGCTTGTAGTCGAAGGTATCGACGTGGCTGGGGCCACCGTACATGAACAGGAAGATGACGCTCTTCGCCTTTCCCTCGAAGTGCGGCCGGCGCGGGGCGAGCGGATTGACGAAGCGGCGCGGCTCGTCGGCGGTGGCACGGTTGAAGAAACCGTCCGCCGACAGCAGGCCGGTCAGGGCCGCGCCGCCGAAGCCGCAGCCGGTCTCCCAGAGGAACTCGCGGCGCGTCCGACCGCAGAACTGGCGAGGTCGGTTCAGGGTGGTCATTGTCAAGTATCTCCGGGACGTTTTGCTCCCCTCGCCCCTTGCGGGCGAGGGGAGCAAGACAGTTTGAAGTTAATCCAGATAGATAAACTCGTTTGCGTTCAGCACCAGCAGACAGTAGAGCCGCAGCGCTTCGGTTTCGTCGGTCCCATTTTGCTGCATTTCGCGCACGAAGGCCACGTCGCGCCGCACCTCGTCCGCGGTCGGCACACGCCCGGTCGTCAGGCGGATGGCGCGGCGTACCTGCGCCTCCAACCCCTGCGCGTCCTTCCGCAACCGCGCAACGAGCAAGGCGGCCTGCTCGTTGCTGAAGTTGCCGTTGAGCATTCCCAGCGCCTGCGTCGGCACCGTCGTCGTGAAGCGGACCGGACAGCTCGAATCGGTGTCGGCCTGATCGAACAACGCCAGGATCGGCACCAACAGCGAGCGCTTGACGTGGACATAGACGCTCCGTCGAGCGGCCTCGTCCGGCGGCGACACCGGCCAGCCGGCGCCCGGCCGCGATTGCCCGGCCAGCACTTCCTTCGGAATCGGCGGATAAATGCTCGGCCCCGCCATCTTGAGGTTCAACTTGCCGCTGACCGCCAGCATCGCGTCGCGGACTTCCTCGGCAGTGAGGCGGCGCATATTGAAGCGCCAGAAGAGGGTGTTGGCAGGGTCGAGACGCAGGCCCTGGGCATTGCCCTTGGAGGACATACGGTAGGTGCTGGAGGTCATGAGGAGTTTGTGCATCCGCTTCATCTTCCACCCGCCCGCCATGAACTCACTGGCGAGCCAGTCGAGCAGTTCGGGGTGAGTGGGTGGTTCGCCAAGTTTGCCGAAGTCGTTGGGCGTTGGCACAATCCCGCGGCCGAAGTGATGTTGCCACAGCCGGTTCGCCATCACCCGCGCTGTCGCCGGGTTCTGCGGATCGGTCAGCCACTTCGCCAGCGCCAGCCGGCCGTTGGTCTGGGCGATCGGCGCGACCCCTGTTGTGCCACGGTCTCCCGACCGTGCCACAGCCGCGGACAGCACCTCCGGGAAGCCGGGGTCGACCGCCTCACCTTTCGCGGCGGGATTGCCGCGGAGCAGCACGTGCGCCGGCACCGGCGTACCCTGAGCGACGCACATCACCTCCAGACCGACCTCGGGCAACTTCTCCTTGCGGCTAGCGTCCAACTTGCCGACGAGGTCGCGATATTGCTTCACCTCCGCCTCGCCCAGCACCTCGGCCCCGTGACGGCGGATCAGGGCGGACAGATCAACCGTGTCGCGCCCCGACGTCAGCCCGACGTCGATGTACTGGCCGCCGACCGTCTGCCGACAGTGGACGGCGATCAGGTTCATACCAGGCTTGAGAGCGCGCACCGCCTCCTCGCCGAGCGAGACCTGGGCGTAATTCTTGAGGAAACCAGCTGCCCGATAGACCAGCGTGCCGTTCAGGTAGATAGTCACATCCTCATCGTGGTGCAGGTCGAGCGTCAGCCGTTCGGGCACTTTATCGAGCTGAAAAGTACGCCGCAGCCAGATGTCGCTCGTGTTCCAGATGGTGCGAACGACCGCTCCTGGGGTGCCGCGCGTGCCGAAGCCGCCCGGCCCAGTATTCCACTTCGCCGCCTTGAACTCGGGTTGGAACCAGTTCTTCGGCGGTGTCTGCAGTGTATAACTCCACGTCTGCCCGTCCTGACGCGAGGTCGGCAGCAGGGCCGTCGCAGCTGCGGGAGCGTCCTCGGTCAAAGTGCGGCGCTCGAAGCCGGGACCGGACCACACCACTTGTAGATGCGGTTTGTCATAGGTGTTGAAGTATTCGAGGCGAACCGGCAACAGACCGGCACGCAGTTCGACCTTCGCCGTCGCCGTCTGCCGGCCCTTGCCCGGCCGGTCGAGCACCGTCTGGCCATCGACAAGCAACCGGGCGCCGTCGGTGCTCTGCAACTCGAAGGTGTATGCGCCTGACTGCGGCACCTTCAACTTGCCCTCGAAGACCAGCCCAATCGCCTCGGCACGCGAGGCCGGCGCCAGCGTGAAATAGTTGTGGGCGATCGGCCCCGCCGTCTCGTGCTTGAGGTTGTCGAAGTTCGGCAGTTTCTCCCAGGTATCGCGATAAAAACGGTATTTCAGGTCGCTAAGATCCGATACAGGCAGGGCGCTGACCTTGATGCCCTTGTTCGCGGCCAGGGCGACGGCGAACTGCTGTTCGAGCCGGTAAAGCTGCCGCGCCCAGTCGGCCTCGCGGGCGTGCCTCTCCTGCAATCGTTTCTCCTGGGTCTGACGCTCATCGACCGCCAGGACGCGGCGCGTGTTCTTGCCGTTCATGTCGGTGACATTGTGGAAGAACGCGAGCAAGCGGTAGTAGTCGCGTTGTGGAATCGGATCCTTCTTGTGGTCGTGGCAGCGGGCGCAGCCGACCGTCATGCCGAGAAATGCCTGGCTCGTCGTCGAGACAATCCCATCGAGAATGTCGTAGCGCGCCAGCAACCGGTCGGCCGGCTCGTCGTCCCATTGCCCCAAACGATAGTAGCCGGTGGCGATCAGCGCCTGCGGTGTGACCGGATCGAGGAGGTCGCCAGCGATCTGTTCGTGGATGAAACGATCGTAGGGAATATCCTTGTTGAAGGCGTCGATGACGTAATCGCGATAGCGCCACGCGAACGGCTTGGGGTTGTCGCGCTCGAAGCCGTTGGTTTCGGCATAGCGAACGACGTCGAGCCAATGGCGGGCCCACTTCTCGCCGTAATGGGGCGAGTCCAGCAAGCGGTCAATGAGGCGCTCGTAGGCGTCGGGCGCCTTGTCGTTCACGAAGGCGTCGATCGCTTCCGGTGTCGGCGGCAGCCCCGTCAGGTCGTAGTACGCGCGGCGAATGAGCGTGTGTCGATCCGCAGCCGGGGCCGGGGCCAGGCCCTTCGCTTCGATCTTGGCGAGGATAAACGCATCGAGGGGATTGCGCACCCACTCCTTCTGTTTGACGGCGGGAATATCGGGTCGCTGGACGGGACGATAGGCCCAGTAAGCGCGATCGGCGGCGGTGACCTGCAGCCCCTTGTGCTTGGGCGGCTCGACCACGGCGACGCCAGTGTCAGGATAGGGAAGACCGCCCTTGACCCAGCGCGTCAGCGTCTCGATGTCCTTCGCTGCCAGCTTCCCCGTAGGAGGCATTTCCAGGCTATCGCGATAGTTAATAGCTTTGAGAAGGACGCTTGCATCGGGCTTTTGCAAGTCAACGGCGGGGCCGAGGTCGCCGCCCTTGAGGATGCCGGCGCGGCTCACCAGCGACAGGCCGCCGCGTACCTTCCCCTCGCCGTGGCATTTGAAGCAGTTCGCCTTCAGGATCGGCAACACTTCCTTCTCGAAGAATGCAACCTGCTCGGCGGACAGTTTCTCGGCGGGTGCCTGAGCGACCAAGCTCCCCGGTTGGGTCAGCAGCGGTAGCGCGACACAGGCCGCAATAGCGAACAGGAACGATAGGAAACGTGGATTCATGCCTATTCCCTTGCGGGGTG